>WJLX01000045.1 GCA_014728225.1 Candidatus Coatesbacteria bacterium
CGCCGGGCCCGGCGCAGTCACGCTTGTTGCATTCCGGGTTCTCCCCCGTGGGGGTGAGAACCCGGGCAACAATCGCGCCTGCGCCTTTGCCGTTGACGGTGGTTTCGGGTTTATCGACCCGGCGGCACTCGCAACAAGCCCGTGGTATTGCGGAACGCCGCGCCCTTCCAGACCGGCGGTCAATCTGCTATCCTTGGACCCATGAGTGCAGAAGAAAAGCAACCCTCCGCCGTCGGCCTGTTCTCTGGTGGTCTGGACTCCCTGCTGGCGCTGAAACTGGTCTGCGACCTCGGCGTGCGGGTGACGGCCCTGCACCTGGTGTTGCCGGTGCAGCCGGGGGGGGGCGATGAGCCGGAGTATCTGGAGCGCCGGGCCCTGGAGCTCGGCGCGGCGGAGTTCCGCAGCCACGACCCGGGGGCGGCCTTCCTCGAGATCGTCAGGCAGCCGCAGTACGGTTACGGCAAGAACGCCAACCCCTGCCTGGACTGCCGCCTGCTGGCCCTGCGGACGGCCGGGGAGTTGATGGAGGAGCTGGGGGCGGATTTCGTCTTCACCGGCGAGGTACTGGGCGAGCGACCGATGAGTCAGCGCGGCGACGCCCTGCGCCGGTTGGAGAAGCTGGCCGGTCTCGAGGGTCGGCTGTTGCGGCCGCTGTCGGCGAAGCTGCTGCCGGAGACGGAGGCGGAACGGGCGGGGCTGATCGAGCGGGAGCGGTTGCTCGATCTGCGCGGCCGGGGGCGCAAGCGGCAGTTCGAGCTGGCGGCGGCCTGGGGGATCGGCGACTACCCCTCCCCGGCCGGGGGCTGCCTGCTGACCACGCCGGGCTACGCCGACCGGATCAGGGACGCCCTCGAGCACGGCGATCTGGGCCGGGACGATTTCGAGCTGTTCCGCCACGGCCGCTTGCTGCGCTTGCCCGGCGGGGCCAAGCTGTCCCTGGGGCGCAACAAGGCCGACAACGCCGCCCTGGCCGGGGCCGCCCGGCCCGGCGACCTGCTCCTGGACACCCCCTACCCGGCGCCTTTGGGGCTGTTGCGGCGGGGGGACGGTGAACCGGCGACGGCGGACGTCGAGCTGGCCGCCCGCTGCCTGGCCGGTTACTCGAAGTGCCCGGCCGACTGCGCCGTTCGCGTACGGCGCGTGACCGCCGCGGGCGCGACCGACCTGACAACACTCACGGTGGAGCCCCTGGACAAGTTTGCTCCCGGCCTGCGCGAGCTGCTGGTCTGACGGGTGCGTTGACGCCCCCGCCGCCGGTTAATATAATCAGCATTCGACTCCGACCCGCCCGGGAGGGCCGCGATGGCCAAGTTCATCTACCGTGGACGCGCCGCCGACGGGGGCAGTGTCTCCGGCGAGCTGGAGGCGCCCGACGAGGAGGCCGTCCTGACCGCCCTGCGCGCCCGGGGGATCCTGGTCACCGCCCTCGAGCCCGCCGCCTCCCGCAGCATCCGGGTCAAGCGCCGCGACCTCGTCGTCTTCACCCGCCAACTGGCCACCATGCTCGCCGCCGGCCTGCCCCTGGTCCAGACCCTGGGCACCCTGGCCGAGCAATCCCCCGAGGGGCTGGCCGAGATCGCCGTCGACATTCGCCGCCAGGTCGAGGCCGGCCAGACCCTTTCCGCCGCCCTGGGCCGCTACCCCCGGACCTTCGATCGCCTGTTCTGCGCCCTGGTGCGCGCCGGCGAGGTCTCGGGCAATCTCGAGGTCATCTTCGAGCGCCTGGCGGGCTACCTCGAGCGCTCCGATTCCCTGCGCCGCAAGGTCCGCGGCGCCCTGGCCTACCCCGCCGTCGTCCTGGGGATGGTGATTCTCCTCGGCCTGGGGTTCATGATCTTCATCATCCCCCTGTTCTCCGACATCTTCACTGCCTTCGGCGCCCAACTGCCCCTGCCGACGCGGATCGTCGTCGCCCTGAGCGAGTTCTTCCAGCAGTATTTCTACATCCCGATCCTGCTGGTGGTCATCATCTGGGCCTTTATCAAATTCTACGGCAACACCGCCGAAGGGCGCTTGAGTCTGGACCGGCTCAAGCTGCGCCTGCCGATCTTCGGTGAGCTGTTCACCAAGGTCTCCGTGGCCCGTTTCGCCCGCACCCTGGGCACCCTGGTGCGCTCCGGCGTGCCGATCATGGACGGCCTGGCGATCACCGCCGCCACCGCCGGCAACCGGGTCATCGAAAACGCCGTGCGCCGCACCCGCAAGCAGGTCGGCGAGGGCCGAACCTTCGCCGAACCCCTGGACGAGACCGAGGTCTTCCCGCCCCTGGTGGTGGCCATGGTCGCCGTCGGCGAGCGCACCGGGCGTCTCGAAGAGATGCTCAACCGGGTGGCCGCCTTCTACGACGACGAGGTCGAGACCGCCGTCAACAACCTCTCCAGCCTGCTGGAGCCCATCCTGATGATCGTGATGGGCCTGGTCGTGGGCGGCCTGGTGATCTCGATGTACCTGCCGATCTTCCAGATGCCCGGGGTCATCGGCGGCGCCTGAGCACCGCACCCACGTCGACCGATTTTCTCCTGGCCTCTACCTTCCCCCGCGTGTTAAAATACCCTCCATCAAGCCGTTGAACCTTCAGCATCCAAGCCGAATTCATCCGTCCAGTCCGTCAACCGACCCCGCGGTCGGCACCCCAGGAGGCTTTCTTCCGTGAGTTCAAGCCAACGGGGCTTCAGCCTGGTAGACCTGATGATCATCATCGCCGTGGCCGCGGTGGTGGCGGCTATCGCCATCCCCAGCATCGCCAACGACCGCCGCGACGAGAACGCCGCCGTCTGCCAGGAGCACCAACAGCAGATCTCCGAGTGGATCGCCAAGTACGTCACTGCCAAACAGCAGGTCCTCCAGGAGCAGAAGCAGGAGATCAAGGCCGCCGTCGCCGACTTCCTGCTCAACAAGCTCGAGGAGGAACAACCCACCGTCGACGGTGAGCTGCAGGCCGAGACGACCTTCCCCAACGCCGGACTGCTCATCGAGGCCGGCTATCCCCGCGAGACCTTCGTCAACCCCTACGCGCCCGCGGGTACGCCCCCCGGCACCGGGTTCGAGATCGAGATCGACACCGACCAAAGCGAAGAGGGCCAGACCAGCTACGAGGTCAAAATCACCAGCACCAACAACTACCGCATCGGACCCTCCGGCGGCCTGCTCTCCGATCCCGACAGCCGACCCAACGCCCGGGAGCTCATCGACTTCGGCGCCCCCGAAGACATCTTCTACTGCCCCGAACGGGCCGAATTCGATGAACCCCTCGGGATGGATTACGCCCTGCGCGGGGTCACCGGCGACGTCGAGTGCGCCACCGACTCCAAGGGCGACCGCCACGATCCCAACGCCCAGTACCAACACACCCTCGACTGAGCCGTCTCCTAAACCACCGGCAATGGAGCCCGACCGATGACCAAAGCAGACAGCCAAACGCAGAAGAAAAAACATCTGCCCTGGGTCGAAATCCTGATCTTCCTCGCCCTCGCCGTGATCGTCTTCGCCGTCGTTCAACCCAACTTCGCCGAATACGATCAGGCCATTCAGACCACCCAGTGCAAGGAAAACCAGCACAACATCCAGCAGGCCGTCTACCTCTGGCTCAACCTCAACGGCAAGTCCACCGTCAGCCGCGGCGTCGGTGAAGAAGGCGACGTCGAGGTCCACGATATCTTCGGCAACAACGTCACCGGCATGCTCCACTACTCCGACACCCACCCCAACGCCCAGGACCTCATCGCCATGGGCGTCGACGAGAGCATCCTGATCTGCCCCGAGGTCGGCCCCGGTGAGAACTGCCTCGGACGCCACTACTGCTACAAAGACTCCGACGGCGCCGTCGAATGCGCCGTCGACGCCACCGGCAAGGCCCGCCTGCTCACCGACGAGATCAACCCCCAGACCGGCGAGTTCATCACCGCCGCCGACTACTACCACGACTAGGGGCTACCGCCGGGGCTGGGCGGGTAGCCCTCTCCCTGCGTCCGCCCCTGTGCTGCCCTAGCGCCGACTACCACCACGACTAGGGGCTACCGCCGGGGCTGGGCGGGTAGCCCTCTCCCTGCGTCCGCCGTTGTGCTGCCCTAGCGCCGACTACCAACACGACTAGGGGCTACCACCGGGGCTGGGCTGGTAGCCCTCTCCCTGCGTCCGCCGTTGTGCTGCCCTAGCGCCGACTACCAACACGACTAGGGGCTACCGCCGGGGTTGGGCTGGTAGCCCTCTCCCTGCGTCCGCTCCTGTGCTGCCCTAGCGCCGACTACTACCACGACTAGGGGCTACCGCCGGGGTTGGGCTGGTAGCCCTCTCCCTGCGTCCGCCCCTGTGCTGCCCTAGCGCCGACTACCATCACGACTAGAGGGCTACCGCCGGGGTTGGGCGGGTAGCCCTCTCCCTGCGTCCGCTCCTGTGCTGCTCTAGCGCCGACTACCACCACGACTAGAGGGCTACCGCCGGGGTTGGGCGGGTAGCCCTCTCCCTGCGTCCGCCCCCGTTCAACCCTACCGCCGACTACCATCACGACTAGAGGGCTACCGCCGGGGTTGGCTTGGCGGTCTCGGTCGGACAACAACCATCTTAAAAACACCGCCGCCGAACCCGGGGCATTCGATCGGTCGACCGGCCTACCGGATCAACAGGCACTGAAAACGGAGCGACCGCGCCAAACCCGTCAGAGTTGACCAACGCCCTCGACAGTCTCCCCGGGGACTTCCCCGGATAATCAACCGAATCGGGTCCGCCGACCCGGTTCGGTTTACTCAAAGCATTCCTCGGCCGGCCGCGGCGCCGTTTCACCGACCTCACTTCATCGGGATAAAAAACCAACGCAGACGGGACGGCGCGCGCCGTCCCGTCTCGTCGATCTCTCCCGTCGACGCTTAATCCAACAGGGCGTTGAGCTTAACGATCAGCTCCTCGATGTCCAGGCCGTGGAGCAGGGCGTAAAGCTCGAGGGTGCCGTCCTCCGAGGCCGGACACTCCCGGCAGTCGCCGTGGGCCACGGTCTGCAGCTCGGCGGCGATGCGCTCGGAGCGCGAGATGGCCTGGGCTACGGTGGTGTCTTTGGTGATCGGCTCCACGGTGAACCCCCCGGTTGACGCCTAGCTAGGTTCGACAAGCCTACTCCGCCGCCTCGGCGGCTTTGTTGAGGTCGACCATCAGCTTGCTGAGGTCGGTGATGCCGTGACCGGCGGCGCCCTGCTCGATGGTCTCGAAATTGGCCACATGACAGCCCACGCAGTGCAGGCCGTGGGCCATGAAAACGGGGATCGTCTTGGGGAACTTCTTGACGACGTTCTCGATGATCATGTCTTTGGTGATGGCTTCGCTCATGGCTCTCCAAGGTCGGTCCGCCGCGGGGACGGTTTTCGTCGTTGGTGATAACGTCTGCAACAAGTATTGTAGCCGATGAATCAGCTTTTTGCAATCCAGCCGGTCGGGTATTATCCCCGGGTCTGGAACGTTGACAGCCCCGCCGCCCCTTCCCTATACTTAAAGGGAATAAAATACGTCAGCACACCGAGATACCGCCTCGCTCCCGGAGGAGATCAATGTACCGCCGTTTCACCGTTTCCGGCGCCCGCGGCGTCGTCGGCGAGGGTCTCGAGCCCCGGCTGGCCCTCGAGCTGAGCGCCGCCCTGGCCGAACTCCTCGACGACGGTCCCGTCGTCGTCGGCCGCGACAGCCGCACCAGCGGACCCGTCTTCCGTCACGCCGTGTTGGCCGCCCTGCTGGGCGCGGGACGGCGCGTCATCGACATCGGCGTGGTCACCACCCCGACCACCCAGTTGGCCGTCGAGTGGCGCGAGGCCGCCGGGGGGATCATGATCACCGCCAGCCACAACCCCATCAGCTGGAACGGCCTCAAGTTCATCGGCCCCTCGGGCAGCTTCCTGACCCCGGAGCGGGTCGAGAAGATGAAGACCTTCCTCGCCGAGGGGACCGCGCCCTGGGTCGGTCATGCCGACATCGGCGTCGAGCTGCGCTGGGACCACGCCGTCGAGCACCATATCGACGCCGTCTGCGACCTGGTCGACACCGAGCTGATCGCCGCCGCCGGCCTCGAGGTGGCCGTCGACTGCTGCGGCGGCGCCGGCGGGGTGATCATCCCCGACCTCCTCGAGCGCCTCGGCGTGATCCACCGCGACCTGGGCTGCCGGGCCGACGGCCGCTTCACCCGGGACCCCGAACCCCTGGCCGCCAACATCGGCGAGCTGGCCGACCTCGTCGCCAAGAGCGACTCCGTCCTCGGCCTGGCCTTCGATTCCGACGTCGACCGCCTGGCCCTCGTCGGCGCCACGGGAACACCGCTGGGCGAGGAGCGCACCCTGCAACTGGCCGCCCTGTCCGTCCTCGAGGGCGCCGACAAACCCGCCGGACTCGAGATCGCCTGCAACCTCTCCACCAGCCGCTGCCTCGAGGACATCGCCGCGGCCCACGGCGCCCGCGTCCTGCGCGCCCCCGTCGGCGAGGTCAACGTCGTCGAGCTGATCCGCGCCCGGGGCTGCCCCGTCGGCGGCGAGGGCAACGGCGGCGTCATCTACCCCCGGCTCCACCTGGGCCGCGACGCCGTGATGGCCACCGCCCTGATCCTCGAACAACTGGCCCGCACCGGCAAGACTCCGGAACAGAACCTGGCCCCCTACCCCGACTACGAGATCGTCAAGGTCAAGCAGCCCGTCCCCGATCCCGCGACCCTCGAGCGCGCCTACGAGCACCTGCGCGGCCACTTCCCCGACGCCGAACGCGACGAGCGCGACGGCCTGCGCCTGGCCTGGAAGGACCGCTGGCTCCACCTGCGCCCCTCGGGCACCGAGCCCGTGGTGCGCATCTTCGCCGAGGCCCCCGACCGCGCCGCCGCCGAGCAACTCGTCGAGATCGGCCGCGCCCTGCTCAACGGCGATGAGTAACCCCGAACCCCTCCAGGTGCCCGTCATCGGCGTCTGCCGCACGCCCTACGCCGCGCGTGGCGAGGCCCCGCGCCAGGGCCGCCTGCGCCCCGAGGTCGAAGGCCGCCTCGAGGTCTTCCCCGACTACGCCCCCGCCCTGGACCAGATCGAGCGCTTCTCCCACCTCATCGTGCTGTTCGCCTTCGACCGCTACCCCTCCGCCGAGCGCAGCCTGACCGGCCGGCCCCCCGGCGCCGGGATCACCGCCGGGGCCTTCGCCTGCTGCACCCCGCGGCGCCCCTCCGGCCTGGGTCTCGACGTCTGCCGTCTACTGCGCCGCGAGGACCGCACCCTTATCGTCGCCGGCGTCGATATGCTCGACGGCAGCCCCCTGGTCTCCATCCGTCCCTACCTGACCAGCGTCCACAGCTTCCCCGAAGCCGCGGGGGGCTATCCCGGCCTGGAGCGGGAACGCCGGCGGGATTGAATCACCGCCGGTCAACCACCGCCCCGGGGACTACTCGCTGAGATACCGATGCGCTTCAACGGCGCCCCGCTAAGAGAACACGGAAAAACCTTCGCCGTCGCCGTTCTCAACCGACCCATCCTCTCCCCGCCCGTCCTGCTCCCCGCCCGTCCTGCGCGAGGGTCACCTCGCCGTGATCGGGCGGTTCTTCCCCGGTGTGCCGATCGTCATCGCCGCCCGGGTCGGGGAACGTTGAGACCAATACGGCCCCGACGACCTCGTCGAGATCATCCACAAGCTCGATCCCGCCAGCCTCCCCCGGCGGGAGTGCGACTCCGCCGCTGACAAAAACGGCGAAGGGTAACGTCGTCAGCAGATGTCGGGCTGGATCAGCGACACGACGGGTGGTAGATGCCGAGACAGAGGCCGATCCACGGGGCGGCCCACCACATCCGGCCCTCGATGGCCGAGCAGCCGGTAACACGGCGCCGGCGCGCGTTTGTGCGACGACGGACCGTAACAGGTCCGTCGTCAATGCACAAACCGTGACGGCCCGACGGCCGCGCCTGGATACGTCCGGCTCGGTTACTCCAACGGATACGCGAACACCAACCGCGTCAGCGTTCGCTCAATCTCGCGCGGGGTCTGGTGACCCCCGCCGTTTGCTTACCCACGGAACGCCCCGCTTGCCACCGGCGTAGAAGAACAATACCCCTTTCAACCCCCAACCGGGAGGCCGGGATGAACAAGCGAGACTGGATCCTGCTGGTGGTCCTGTTACTGGCGACGACGCCGACGGCGCGGAGCCTGGAGACGAGCATCGAGGCGCCGACAAGGGCCGCGCCGCTGGAGGTCGTCGACGACTTGCGGCTGGGCGCGCCGACCGCCGTCGGCGGGGCCCTGGTCTACGGCGTCTATCGCGAGGCCTGGCCGGATTCGATCTACCTGACCCTCTCCGAGGCGGCGGGCAACGACTGGGTCGAGCTGCGCGAGCTGGAGAGCGCCGAGGTCAACACCGTCGAGCTGGCCTGGAACGTCGCCGAGCCCCTGGTGATCCTGGCCGGGCAGATGATCCGCGGGGCCCAGCAGGACCGCGTGGTGGCCCGGGACCTGCTGTTGACGGGCTCGGGTTCGGGTCCGCTGCCGGTGTATTGCGTCGAGGCGGGCCGCTGGTCGGGCGCGGCGGAGTTCGCCGTCGACGGCAAGCTGGCGGCCAACGACGTCCGCGCGCCGGTCAACGCCCAGGACGACCAGGGCGAGGTCTGGGCCAAGGTGGCCCGGGTCCAGGAGCGCACCGGGACGATGTCGAGCACCTCGGCCTACCGGGTGGTGCTGGAGTCCGAGGAGGTGTCGGGACTTACGGAGCAGCTGGAAGAGATCTTCGCCGAGCTGGCCGACGACGGGGCCTGCGGGGTTCTCGTGCTGGGCGACGGCCTGCTGGTGGGCGTCGACACCTTCATCAACCCGGGACTGCTCGGCAAGCTGGCTTCCGAGGTGGCGGCGGCCTACGCCCCGGCGCTGGCCGTCCTCGAGGAGGACGAGGTCGCTCACCCGGAGCCGGGCAAGCTGGCCGCCGAGTACCTGCGCAAGCTGGCCGAGCTGACCTGGACCCGGCGCGACGGCGACGGAGTGAGCGCCGGGCAGTTCTACGTCCTCGACGCCGAAGACCTGACCGGCGGCATGCTGGGGCGGGACCGAGAGCCCGTCCACCTCTTCGCCACCACGGTGCGGGAGGGGGATTCGACGAGCAGCCGGACGAACCTCCAGGTTCCGCAGAATCAGGTCTTCGAGCGGTAGACCTCGAGGCCTTCCCAGCCGTCGTCCCGGGCGGCGCGCAAACGATTGGTCAGGTTCGAGGTGTGCAGCTCGAGCTTGTGGCCGTTGGGGTCGCAGAAGTAGAGCGAAGCGCCCTCGCTGCGGTTGGACTGCCAGATCTCGGCCCCGGAAAGGATGATCCTGCGGCTGAGCTCCGGGAAGTCCTCCGGGTCGATGTCGAAGGCGATGTGCGAGTACTCGCGCGGGGCGGCGTTGCGCACCTCGGGGTCGACGATCAGGGCGATCCAGATACCGCCGGCCAGCAGGTAGGCGCCGCCGGACCACTTGGCCATCGGATCGCAGCCCAGAACCTTGGTATAGAAGTCCAGGGATTCGTCGAGGTCGCGCACCGAAAGGGTGAGATGGTTGATACCGGTGATCATCGGTCCCCCAGATGGTAGGTGATTGAACCGCGAGACAATAGCATAGGTCGGTCTTGATCTCTGTGACACGAACAACAGCGACCCCGCTAACCCGGGGTCGCCGTCGTTTTATCGAACAAGGCCGTTCAGGGGCGCACCGGGGCCCACTCGGGGATCAAGCGTCGCCGGGCGGCCGTTTCCGGCTCCCGAACCGGCTTCTTCAACGCCCGCTCGCGCGCCGCCGCGACGGCGGGCTCTTCCACCGCCGACAGCGCCAGGGCCCGCAGCGCCTGCTCACCCTGGAGCTGGACCGTCTGGGCCCGGCTCTGGTCAGCTTCTCTGCGCTGTAGAGCCCAACCCCGGTGAAATCAGTCTCCGTCGGCGACGGCAGCCCGGCGCAGGAACGCTCGGCTCCGCAGCGCCCGGCCTGTCGGCGCGCCGTGACCACACTGTCGGTGCTGGATAACTGCAACCCGCGCAGCCGTGCCTCCTCGAACCGCTCCAGGATCCGCGTCCAGGCCGTCCTCGTCCAGCAAGGCCATCAGTCATCCCTCGTGGTGGACGCGGAAGCGCAGCAGCGCCCCCACTCCGCCGTGGCTCTTCAGCTCCTCGGCCCGCCCGGGCACGTGCTCGACGTGGGCGGCCGTCGTCTCGGCGCGGCCGGTCAGCTCCTCGGCCAGCCCGGCGTCGACGCTCTCGTCGAGGAGCAGCACGTCGACGGCGCCGTAGGTCAGCGAGCGCTCGACGGCCTCCAGCCCGCCGACGGCCAGGCCGCCGCGGCGCAGCTCGCCGCTGAAGCGCCCCAGCAGCTCTTCCTCCTGGGCCCGCTCGGCGGACTCCATCACGGTCGCCAGGCGACCGACGAGGTCGTCCTCCCCGGCGCCGACGTCCCAGGGCACCCGGCCGATGATCCGCTCGACAAGCGCCTTGGGCAGGTCGCGCTCCAGATCCGCCAGCATGCGCTCCCGGCCGACGAGGATGATCCGCCGCACGCCATCCTCGCGGAAGATGCGCTCGGCGCGCTTGACCGTCTCGACGACGAGGTGCTTGATCTGCTTGGCCCGGCGGCGCTGGTAACGCATCTGCGACCAACCCCCCACCTTGACCAGGTTCTTGATCTGTTTGCTCAGCGAGTCGCGGTCTTCCAGCGTGCGGCCCGCAGCGGTGTAGATCCGCGCCCCCGTGGCGTCCACGGCGATGACCCCCACCGGCTCGTACTCGTCGAGCTGGACCGCCAACGGGTGGATCAGCGCCTCGTTATCGATGACGACGCGGTTCTCCGGCGGCGCCGGCAGCTCCACCGCCCGCACCAGGTCCGCCCCCAGATCGCAGAAGACCGCCAGCCCCGGACCGTCGTAGCCGTGGGCGTGGCGCTCGTTGATCTCGGCTCGGGCGAACTCCAGCGAATCGGCCAGGGCCGCGCGCTCCGCCGGCTCGAGGTGCGGCTCCAGCTTACTCGTCTCGCGCTCCAGGAAGGTCTTGGCGCGGTCCCAACCCGCGCTCAGGTCCAGGTAAAGGCTCAGTACGCTGCGCTCGGTCTCGGCCAGGGCGGCCAGCTCGGCCAACAGCTCTTCGGTGATCCGCAAGGTTCCCTCCGGGTCGGGGTGGGGGTCGGTGATTGACGATTGGAGTATAGCAGGTGGGGCTGAAGAAGTCCTCACGGGCGTGATATACTAAGACTGTGGACATACTCGATTCAGACTATAGTCTTCATTCCTAAAGGAGTGAGATGGATCTAACACCTAATGCTGCCACCAGAATGGAAAAGAACTTTGTCGATCGACAGGAGTATTTATCTATCTTTGATAATGAATTTAACAATGTTGATAATAACTCCTCAAGAGTTCTCGTCTTATACGGTCAGCCGGGAATAGGCAAAACAGCTCTAAGTATCAAATTAAGACAGCATTGCAATACTAACGAACAAGCACCAGTAGTTGCAAGATATTCTTTCAAGGATGGCTATCAAGGGAAATTAAATGTGTTGGATACACTCGCCAACGATATTTGTACTGATACAAATAGTTACAATATGTACTACTATTACCTTGCACAAACTGTCTATTATGCCTTGCAAAAGAGACGACCTGAAAACCCACGTATACCAGATAAATATTGCAATCTGTTATCTAAGTTACCTTTTTTGGGTTTGGCTGTCGATTTATTTACCGCCATCACTAACTATGCTTGGGAGGAATTAAAGATATTCTTAAGTAAAGAGAAGACGGTATTCCGGGGTTTTCTGCAAAGCCTGAAGCGCGATCAGATTATCGACAACCTGCCCCGCTATTTCGCCTGCAATCTGGCGGACGAGACTAAAGAGGGGCGCAAGGCCGTCGTCATCCTCGACACTATGGATAAGGTGCCGGACAACGATGATGATAATCGAAAATGGCTGCGGACCCTCGTCAACAACGCCAAGGGAACACTGTTTGTGCTTACCGACCGCCGGGAGCTGGATTGGTCGGGATATACCGTAGCAGCGCCGATCCGACAGGAAGAGGTCGGTGAATTGGCAGAAGAAGACCAGCGGAAATTGATCAAAAATGTCGGTATCCGGCAACCCGAGATCGTCGACGCAATGGTCGAGGGTTCTTGCGGCGTGCCTTTCTGGCTGGAGCTCTGCCTGGATATGTATGATAACGATCAACGTAATCCCGAGGACTACAAGGGAAACCGGCGGGAGTTGCTCGACCGCTTCCTGAACAGCATGCCCGTTGCGGACAAACACACTCTGGAGCGGTTGGCCTGCGCCGTGTCCTTCGATCACGAGCTCTTCACCACCCTGGTCGAGCGGTTCGGGACCGGCTTCGACAATCCCGAAGACCGTTTCCAGGTTTTCTTGCTCTACCGCTTTCTCCAGCCGGTATCGGGCAAACAGGGCGCCCCGGAGCGCTACGTCATCCACGACCTGCTGCTGAGGCATATCCGGGATAGACTCAAAGAGGAAGAACCGACCAAATGGGGAGAAACGAACGAGTTTATTCTCGACTATTATTATAGTATCGGTAAAAAACTCAAGGATGACGGACACTACTACACTGCCGAGCATTACTGGGAGTTGGAAAAGAACCAAGCTGAAGACTTCTACGGGCGGGAAGACACACGAACGGCAACCAGCTACAACAACCTGGCCGGGCTTTATCGATCCCAGGGGCGCTACGCCGAGGCGGAGGACTTCTACAACAAGGCCCTGGAGATTGACCGAAGTGTCTATCCCGACAACCATCCCGAGATCGCTACAGACATGAACAACCTGGCCTTGCTTTACGAATCCCAGGGGCGCTACGCCGAGGCGGAGGACTTCTACAACAAGGCCCTGGAGATACTGAAAAACGCTTACGAAGCAAACCATCCTTACATCGCAACCAGCTACAACAACCTGGCCGGGCTTTACGAATCCCAGGAGCGCTACGCCGAGGCGGAGGACCTCAATAAC
>WJLX01000046.1 GCA_014728225.1 Candidatus Coatesbacteria bacterium
GGCCTACCACGGCGGTTTCAAGCACAAGTTCAGTCTCTTCATCAGGGAGATGGAGTTCAGATTCAACCAAAGAAACGATCCCGGCATGATAGACTACCTAAAAAGCATCCTGATTGGTCCATGATCGTGTGTGATCCCTAACGAAAACAGCCAACGATACCCCCGCCCACCGGAGGACGTTAACCGTGCGCATCGCGACCACCCTGTTACTGATCGCCGTTACCTGTCTCGCCGCGCCGCTGGAAGTCGTCGGCGGCCTCGAGGAATTCGCCGAGGTCTTCCCCGACGCCGACTCCTGCTACCTCTACTACCAGGGCTGGACCGCGGACGGCACCCGGCTGTTCAAGCTGGCCCTCTCCGGCGGCGAACCGCTCAACACCGGGCTCGAGGCCCGCTTCATCGACGGCCGGGGGGCTTACGGCAGCCTCGATCCCGCAGCCGATCCGGAGCGTCTGGTCTTCGAGGTCCGCGGCGCCGAAGACTGGAATATCGTCGTCCTCGATCCGGTGACCGACGAGGCCCAGACCGTGGCCAGCCGTCTCGGCGACCTCCAGCCGAGCATCGGGGGCCACGGCCTGGTGACCTTCACCGTCCAGACCGCCGAGGGCGGTCATACCCTGGCCCTGTGGACGGAGCAGAGCGCTGTGGTGCCGCTTGACCTGCCCGACGGCAACTACACCTTCCCCTGCGTGGTCTACGCCGCCCCGGCGAGCCTGGGCGACGACCCCCTCGAGCATCCCGCCGTCATCATCTACCAGAGCAAGCACGGCGATGACTACCACCTGCGCTACCTGATTCTCGAGCCGGGGGGCGAGATCGTCCGGGACAGGCTGCTGCTCAACCACCCCCGGCGCGTGCTCTGCCCCGAGGTCGCCAACACGAGTCCGAGCTTCATCCCCGCCGACGGCGAGCGCCTGGAGCTGCTGTTCCACGGCCTGGAGGACGACGGCAAGCGCGACCTCTACCGGTCCGAGCTGACCATCGAGGGCGACGTGACCGGCGACCCCGATGAGCTCTCCCTCGAACTCGAAACACCGCAGCGGTTGACCGAACACCCCGCCGAGGACAAGTACCCGGAGCTCTATTACCCCGTCGACGGCGGCGCGCCCTGGGTCTTCTTCGCCTCCTACCGCGACGGCGACTACGACCTCTACGCCTTCGAACTCGGCTCGACGGAGCTCTACCAGCTCCTCGACGAGCCGATGACCCAGACGGCGCCCTACGTCCACTACCGCCCGGGCGGGTAAAAAATGCGCGGCGCGTTATTATTGGTGCTACTCCCGCTGGCGGCGGCCGGGAGCCTGGGGCTCGGCACCGTCGAGGAGTTCTGGAGCGACTTCTTCGAGCACGGCGGATATTCCATGGAGCTCATTATCGTCGATTACTCTTCCGGCGGGCCCGAGCTTTGCTCCGTGCACAGTTATGATGACGAGCTCGAGACGCTGGGAGTCGCGGGACGCTTCCCAGCCGGGATGGGTGCCTACGGTATCGGTGGTACACCAACCAACTGTAAAAGTTTCGTTTACGAGGTTCCCGGCGAGGGCGGATGGGATCTGGCGGTAGCGGTAGATGAGTACGACATGGAACCCTTAGCCGTCATTGCGGACCTCGGCGAGGATCTGCAGCCCGCCGTGTTCGGCAACCGCTGCCTGGCCTTCAGCCGGGAGAACTCCGACGGCGGTTTTGACATCGCCCTCTGGAGCGAGGATTCCGCTGTCCGGATCCTCGACCTCGGTCCCGGCGATCAGCTCTGGCCGACCTTCTTCTACGCCGCCTCCAAGGATGAGCTGGTTCCCGCGGGCTACGGGCTCGGCTTTCCGGAGCTGTCTCCGGGTGAGCTCGATCCCTTGCGCAAACCGGTGATCCTCGTCTATCAGGATAATATCGAGGGTTTTTACCGCCTGTATTTTTCAATCGTCAACCCGGGAGGAGTGGTCGAGCGCAGCGGCGAGATCAGCGGCCTGGAAGCAGTCACGGAAACCCTCTGTCCCGAGCTGCCCAACCATTACCCCACCGGCTTCGACTACCTCGACGACTACGCGCCGCCGTTGGCCTTTCACTCACCGGATGACGGTGATCGGGACATTTACCTCGCCTGGCTGTCTGCCGACGACGAGGGAATGAAAGGGCTCCGTCTGGTCGCCCGCGATCTACGACGCCTGACTGATTGGCCCGGCGAGGAGAAGTTTCCCTAACTGTACGCCGGATACGACTGGGAGGCAAAGGAAACGGCGACCTGGTGTTTCTTCGCCGCCGACCGCGACGGCGACTGGGACGTCTACGCCCTGTGGGTCGAGGAGAATCACTTCTACCAGTTGACCGATCTGCCGGGAACCCAGACCGCGCCGTTAGTGTTGACCAGCCCTTAATCGAGCGGGAACCATGAGTGTTAAAACGTCTTCGGTTGTCTTCACCACTCTTATGTGCGGCGCGACGCCGGGTTCACCGCCACCGGGGCCGGGATCGACGTCCCCGCGGGCACCCGGGTGCTGCTCGCCGAGCCGAACGTCGTCGGCGCCGACACCCACCTCGAGCCCAGCCTGAGCCTGGGACCGGGGGCCTGGGGCGGCTCCTCGACCGGCGACAACGTCAGCGACCGCCACCTGACCAACCGCAAGCGCCTGGCCTGGGGCCGCGACGCTCTGTCCGCGGCGGAAGACCTTAAAACCGACGGGATAAGCGACGAGCGCATAAAGCTAGCCGTTACAAAGGCCCTGGACGAGCTGGACGCGGGTGATGCAGAAGGGCTTCTCTAGCCCATTCAACCTTGAGAATAGAAAAGGAGTTATTATGGGTAAGGTCGCCTGGGGGTTGGATTTGGCGGGGCTTTCAAGTACGAAACAAGGCTTGGCAAGGGCAGAAAATGTAGATGAGAAAACAATAAATGTTACGATATATGATAAACATATATTTAAAAGAAGATTACAGGTGTGGATGGAAACATTGAAATTACTGATTATAGAATTGCTAATCGCATAGAATGCCTAAAGAATATTACGCCTCTTTTTGTTGATGTACCAATAGATAATACATATTTCAATGATGCATATAATAATCCTGGTTATATATGGCAATTAAACTTAAGGCCAGTTGATAGAGCCTATAATGGTCAAAGACCTTTAGGTTCATTGATGGGTGGATATGTTCAACAGTTTAAATATATGTATAATAAATCTGAATTAACGCTAGGTGAAAACTTGTATGAAACATATCCTGCGGCAAGTTTAATTGAACTTGGTATAAATGCAAAATATAAGAAAACGATATCAGTATATAAGGAAAATAAATGGACAACATCTATCGGTGGGATATGTGATAAATTGAATATTTCTCCAATAGATAATACTGAATTGAAAATTAATGATGATGAAATTGATGCAGTCCTTTGTGCTCTTTGTGGTGTTGTAGATGATAAATATATATTGAAAGGTAACGATCTTGAAAAACATATAAATTCTAGAATCAATAATAGTAAAAGGTATAAAGCCCCTAAAGGTTATGTTCTTCTACAATTAGCAGAGAAAAAAGAATGGCCATACACTATCGAGATAGAAACAGTTGATGACTCACCTCTTGATGACTGCAAAGACACCTAGGAGGCACATTGGCTCAGAACCTGCAAGAGATCGCCCTGGGGATGATCGAGACCAAGGGCCTGGTCGGCGCCGTCGAGGCCGCCGACGCCATGGTCAAAGCGGCCAACGTCCGGCTGATCGGCAAGGAGAAGGTCGGCGGCGGCTACGTCACCGTGATGGTCCGCGGCGAGGTCGGCGCGGTCAAGGCGGCCACGGACGCCGGGGCCGCCGCGGCCGGCCGCGTCGGCGAACTGGTCAGCGTCCACGTCATCCCGCGGCCCCACGACAACGTGGAGATGCTGCTGCCCAACGACTAGCCTAGAGCGCTGGACGGGGACGCTAGATGAGCCAGAGGGAGGATATCGCCCGCCGCGTCGAGGACGCGGTGCGGGCGGAGCTGGCGCGCCGGGAGGCCGGGGCGCTGGGTGAGACGCGCCCCGCGGCTGCCGAGACCAGCGAGGTTGCCGAGCCCTACCCCAAGGGCCCGGCGCCGCCGACGCCGCCGAAGGCTGACGTCGACCCCCGGCGGATCCCGGTGGGGGTCAGCGGCCGCCACCTGCACATCAGCGCGGCGGACCTCGAGCGCCTGCTGGGACCGGGCGCCGCCCTGAGCGAGCTGCGTTTGTTGAGGCAGCCGGGTCAGTTCGCCGCCGCCGAGGTGCTGCGCCTGGTGGGCCGCAAGGAGGTACTCACCCTGAGGATCCTGGGCCCGGAGCGCGAGCGGACGACCCTCGAGCTGGCGGTCAGCGACCTGGCCCGGCTGGGCAACGACTACGAGCTACGCCCCGGCGGGGCCGTGGTCTTTAAGGAAGCGCCCCTGCTGCTCGGGCCGGCGGGGGAGCTGCGCCTGTCGGACGAAGTGACCGTCGCCGACCGGCACCTGCACTGCGCCCCGGCCGAGGCGGCGGCCCTGGGCCTCTCCGACGGTCAGCGCATCAGCCTCGTCGCCGACGGCTGGCGCGGGGCGCGCTTCGACCAGGTGCGGGTGCGCGTCGACGAGAACTACCGCCTCGAGCTGCACCTGGACACCGACGAGGGCAACGCCGCGAATCTGCGGACGGGGAACACCGTCCGCCTGGCCGCCGTCGCCCCGCCGCCGCTCAGCGACACGGTGACGGCCGAACGAAAGCCCCGGAGCGTCGATGTCGGCCTGATCTCATCGGGGGGTCGTGAACCCCGGGTCCTCGGCGGCAGCGCCGGGGTCAAACCTTTGGGGCTGGTGACGGAGAACGACGTCCGCGCCGCCGCCCGGGCCGGTCTGGTCGAGCTGCCGGTCACGCCGCGGGCCATCGTCACCCCGGCGGCCCGGGACGCCCTGCGTGATCTGGGCCTGCGCCTGGTCACCCGCAGGTGAGCCATGCCTGACGCCCCCAGCGCCGACACGATCAGGGAACGCTGCCGCGCCGCCGGCCTAGTGGGCTGCGGCGGCGGTGGTTTTCCCACCCACCTCAAGCTGGCCCGGCCCGCCGCGACGCTGATCGCCAACGCCGCCGAGTGCGAGCCCCTGCTGGCCAAGGACTCCTTCCTCTGCCGGGACCGCGCTGAGGCCATCATCCGCGGTCTGGAGCTGGCCGCGAGGGCCGTCGGCGCCCGGCGTCGGGTCGTCGCCGCCAAGGCCAAGCGCCGCGGAGTCATCCAGGCCCTGCGGGAAGCCGCCGCGGATACCGTCGAGTTCTTCGAGCTGCCCGACGCCTACCCCGTCGGCGACGAGGTGGTCCTCGTCGAGCTGCTCACGGGGCGTCGGGTTCCGCGCTTCGGCCTGCCCGGCGACGTCGGCGCCCTGGTGCTCAACGTCGAGACCCTGGCGGCCCTGGCCGCCGCCGTCGACGATGAAGAACCGCTGACCGAGAAAACCGTCTGCGTCGTCGGCGCCGTCGAGCGGCCCCTGGTGACCCGCACGCCCCTGGGCTGTTCGGCGGCGAAGCTGCTGGAAACCGCCGGCTGGAACGGGGCGGGAACGGTCCTCGAGGGCGGCCCGGCGATGGGCGTTCCCGTCGACCCCGTCGCGGCTCACGTTTCCAAGACGACGGCCGGTTACACCGTCCTGCCGCCGGGGAGCCCGATCACCGCCCACCTCGAACTGGACCCGGGCCTCAACCGCCGCCGGGCGCTGTCGGCCTGCACCCAATGCCGCTACTGCACCGACCACTGCCCGCGCTGGCTGGCCGGCCAGCACATCCGCCCCCACCGCTGGATGCGCGCCCTGTGCCTCAACCTGGGCCTGGAGGCCCTGGCACCGGAGATGTGGGCCTGCTCGGGCTGCGGCGTCTGCGAGCTCTACGCCTGCCCCGAGGGGCTCTCGCCCCGGCGGGCGGCCCTCGAACTCCGTCGGCGCTACCCCGGACCCGCTCACTCGCCCCGTGAGCCCGCCCCGCGGGAGCCCTCGACGGGACGACGACCGCCGACGACGGCCCTGCTGCGCCGCCTGGGCCTGAGCGATCACCAGCGCCCCGTCGACTACGTCGCGGCCCCGGCCGTCGGCGAACTTTACCTGGCCCTGCTACAGGGCGTCGGCTATCCGGCGCGGTCCGTCGTCGACGAAGGTCGACCCGTGGAGACCGGTCAGCTGCTGGCCGAACCGACGGCGTCCCTGGCGGTGCCGCTCCATGCCCCCGCCGCCGGAACCGTCTCCGGGATCACAGAAACCCACCTGACCCTCGAGGTGCGCCGATGACCACGGCCGTCGGGCTGCTGGAGCTCTACAGCGTGGCGCGGGGGCTGGACGCCGCCGACGCCGGCTGCAAGTCCGCCGCCGCCGAGCTGGTCCTGGCCCGTCCCTTCTGCGCCGGCAAGTTCGCCGCCCTCTGGAGCGGCGAGGTCGCCGCCGTCCGCGCCGCCCTGACCGCCGGAGCCCGCGTCGGCGCCCACCTCGTCGTCGGCGAGTGCCTGCTGCCCGCCGTCCACCCCGACCTGCTCCCCGCCCTGGGCGATTTCAACCCCCTGCCGCCGAGAGCCGCCCTGGGCGTCGTCGAGGCCTTCAACATCGCCGGCACCCTGCGCGCCGCCGACGCCGCCGCCAAGGCCGCCCCGGTGACCCTGGTCGAAGTCCGCGTCGCCGTCGGCCTCGGCGGCCGGGGCTACTTCCTCGTCGCCGGGGAAACCGCCGCCGCCCGCCAGGCCCTCGAAACCGCCGCCGCCCACCTGAAAAGCGACGGCCTGCTGGTCGACGCCCGGCTGATCCCCGCCCCCCACCCCGACCTCGTCCGCCGCCTCGAACTGCGCCCCGGGAACGACGTATCGTGAGCCCCAAAACCCTCGCCCAGCGACTCAAGTTACTTCATCGACGCTATCTGCGCCGGGCCGCCGCCTGGTGCTGGGAACGCCTCAAGAACCTCGGACGCTTCCTGCGCGACGTCGGCGAACGGCACATCAAGACCCACAACGGCCCCCTGACCGCCGCCGGCATCGCCTTCTACCTCGGGGTCACCCTCGTCCCCCTGGTGCTGCTGGGCTCCAGCGCCGCCGGTTACATCCTCGGCTCCGACGAGCGCGCCGTCGAGGCCGTCACCGACACCGTCGTCCGCTTGATCCCCCACGGCGAGGTGCTGATCCGCGGCCTCCTCGAACGCACCGTCGCCAACCGCGCCGAGGTCGGCATCATCGGCCTGGTCGCCATGCTGTGGATCACCAGCGGGGTGACCAGCGCCCTGCGCCGGGGCATCGACAACATCTGGGGCGGCGTGGCCCGCAAACGCCGCTGGTGGGAAGGCCCCCTGATAGCCCTGGCCATGCTCATCGGCATCCTGGTCTTCTTCCTCGGCGGAACCTGGCTGACCGGTCTGTTCGCCCACGTGGCCACCACCGACTGGACGCTGTGGGGCATGGAGCTGGCCGCCGTCAAGGGACTGGCCCGCCTGGTGATGGTCCTGGCCCCCTTCCTGCTGTCCCTGCTGTTCTTCTTCCTCGTCTACCGCCTGGTCCCCACCACCCTCGTGCGCAGCCGCTCGGCCCTCGTCGGCGCCGGCGTCGCCGCCGTCGGCTTCGAAGGCGCCAAGCTGCTGTTCAGCTTCTACATCGCCCACATCACCCGGCCCGCCCTCTACTACGGCGTGCTGGCCGGACTGGTGGTCGTCTTCCTCTGGGCCTACTACGCCGCCCACATCCTCCTCGTCGGCGCCGAAGTCGCTCGACGCTTCGACGAAGGACCGCCGGAAAAAAAATAACAGCGCCACCGACTAGAACCGCCGCGGCGGACCTTTGAAAACACCCCCCCTACGGCGCGCAATCCACCCCCCGCCGCCGAAGGTGGCACGGTTTTTGCGGAGGCGCGACGTTATCATCGTCATTAACGTCGGTCGAGATGCAAAAACCGTGCCACCTTCGGCGGGGCCAAAGCAAGCGTCGCCGGTTCGCCGGAACCGTTTTCAAAGGTCCGCCGCTAGACCGAGCCAACCCGGAGTCATCGATGAGCCGAACACCAGAGAAGTTCGCCGCCGAGCGGGAGCGTTTGACGCGATTGCTGCTCGAGCACGGCGGACGGGTCACCAAGCGTTTCATCAACCTTGACGGGGCCGCCTATCGCGCTGGTGCGCTGAGCGCGGGCTTCAAGGAACTCCTCGGCCTGACGGCGTCGGCGGTGTTGCGTTGCGACGACTGCATCGCCTACCATCTCGGACGCTGCCGTGAGGAGGGTTTGTCGACGGCGGTGATCGTCGAGGCCCTCGAGGTGGCTCTGGTGGTGGGGGGGTCGATCGTCATCCCCCACTACCGGCGAGCGCTGGAGTATTGGGAACGTCTCGGGGGGTCTGAAGCGTAAGCTGAATATGCATCCGGGTTACTATTATCTGGGTTGCATTTAACAGCCGCATATCGTAACATCCGTCTTTATCCGACCGTGTGCGCGTTAATCGCGATTGTGACGGTACGCATTCCGTAACGTCACCGACGGTCGACAGTAAAGATGAAGCGGCCGCGTCCACGACCGCTTCATCCTTCAAAGTGGTTAATCTACCCTTCCTATCGACCGATTCTCCCCCCCAACGGGCGGAGTGGTCTACAAGCAATCCGGAGTATACAGATGGGTAACCTCACCGCTCGCTCCGGCGAGTGGTCCGTGACCCCGGTGGGTCGGACCGCACTGGAGCAGTCGCTGTCGCGTGAACTCAAGCTCAATCTCTCGATCGTCAACCTCGTCTTCCAGCCCGGCGAGACCTGGTCGACCACGGCGGCCCACGGGATGGATTTCGGTTTCCACCCCCGCCGGGCCCACCTGCGCACCCGCCTCGGCCGGGAGGGCGAACGCCAGATCGACCTGTTCTTCAAGATCCCTTGGGACAAGGAAGTCGAGAGCTACATCCTCGGCCGCCGCCTGGGGCTGCGTCACCAGCCCCGCTTGGTGACCACCGCCGTCGAGCTCAGCTCGCCGGTGGGGGAGAACTATCAGGCGATGGTCTACTTCTACCACCCCGGGGAATCCCTGGCCGCCACGCCGCCCAACGGCGAGGATTGGCGGTTGCCCGACGGCCTGCTCGACGACATCGCCAACCTCCACGCTTCGACCTGCGACGCCGCCGACAGCTACGTTCAGCGCGGCTACCCCGTCGAGACCGCGGCCGACTTCAAGAAGCGCTGCGCCCTGCTGGAGGTCGACGGCTTCTTCAGCCTGCCCTACCTCGAACAGCGTCGCGGCGAGCTGGAGCCCCTGCTGGGGCGGGCTGTCAGCCGTCTCGACGAGGCGGTCGATCAAGCCTTCGCCAGCGGGACCACCGTCGTCCACGGCGATTTGACGCCCTACAACGTCATCATCGGCGCCGACGATGAGCCCAACCTCATCGTCGACTGGGGCGACTTCGGCGTCATCTGCCCCACCGCGGACCTCGCACCCTGCCTGGCCTGGGATCAACTCGAGACCTACCGGGAACTGGCCAAGGGCCACAACCCGCGCTGGGAACCCCCCGGCGAGAGCGATCTGGCAGCCATGCGGTTGATCCACGCCTGCGAGAACCTGGCCCGGGCCGCCCGGGGCTGGCGGGAACAGGCTCCCTGGCTATTCGAGCGCGAAACCGAGGACGATCAACTTCAGCATTGGCTCGAGCGTATCGAAGACGCCCTCGAACGCCTGGAGTGATCGAACCGGCTAGATAATCCGGGTCCGGCCGCGGCCGGACCCTTCGCCGTACCGGCGGGCTGTGGTAAAATCGGCCCGCCCTATTCATCACTACTGGAGAAGCGATGCGCAACGTCGCCCTAAGCGAGCTGACCGAAACCGTCCGCCGTCTGTGTCTGGAGGCCAACTACCGCTTGCCCGGCGATGTCGAGCGCGCCCTGACCGAGGCCCGCGCCGTCGAGACCTCGCCGGTGGGACGCGAGGTCCTCGACGTGATCATCGACAACAGCCGCATCGCCCGCGAAGAGGAAGTGCCCCTCTGCCAGGATACCGGCTTCACCGTCGTCTGGTTGGCGATCGGCACCGAGGTCCATTTCGACGGCGATCCCGTCGCCGCGGTACACGAGGGCGTCCGCCGCGGCTACGCCGAGGGCTACCTGCGCAAGTCCATCGTCGCCGATCCCTTCCGCCGGAAAAACACCGGCGACAACACCCCGGCCGTCGTCCACCTCAACCTGGTCCCCGGCGACGACGTCGAGGTCCTCGTCGAGCCCAAGGGCGGCGGCTGCGAGAACATGAGCCGTATCGCCATGCTCAAGCCCGCCGACGGCGTCGAGGGTGCCCGGGAGTTCGTCCTGCGCACCATCGACGAGGCCGGACCCAACCCCTGTCCACCGACGATCATCGGCGTCGGCGTCGGCGGAACCTTCGAGCTGGCCGCCCTGCTGGCCAAGCACGCCACGGTGCGCCCCGTCGGTCAGTATCACCCCGACCCCTTCTACGCCGAGCTGGAGAAGAGCTGGCTCGAAGACGTCAACAAGCTGGGCATCGGACCCCAGGGCCTGGGCGGCCGCACCACCGCCCTCTGGCTGGCCGTCGAACCCCACCCCTGCCACATCGCCAGCCTGCCCGTCGCCGTCAACGTCCAGTGCCACTCGGCGCGCAGCAAGGCGTCCAAACTGTAATCCAGGCTCGGTATCGCTCGTTGCATAACAAAACCTCCCCCGCCGGGGGAGGTTTATTGTCACCCGTGGCACGGATGATAAAGACGAGATCGCCGATCGGCGGCCGCTGAAAACAGCCGGGACGCACCCAACGGCGACGTTCACAACGCAGCCGGCGGAACCGGCACGGTTTTTGCAGCTCGGCAACCGTTAGGGCGACGATAACGGTTCGCCTCCGCAAAAACCGTGCCGGTTCCGCCGGCGTAAACGATGGTTGGCGGGTCGACGGGCCCGGTGGCTGTTTTCAGCGGCCGCCTCAGGCGCGGACGACGGGCAGCTCGCGCCAACTGGTGGTGAAGCGCCGGGAACGGTGACTCTGGCGCATGCTCCAGACCTTGCGGGTTCCGGTGGCGGCGTAGTGAACGGTGTCGGAGCCCAATTCGTCGTTGATGCGGTCGAGGGTTTTCATCAAGCGCTCGCCACGGCGTCGCGGGTTCTTCGTCGGCGCCGTCGGGCGGCCGAGCTTGTCGAAGAAGCTGCGCTGGACGGCCCCGGCGGGGACGATCCCGGAGAGCAGCACCCCGGCCTTGCGGTAGGGATAGCCGGGCTTGTAGATGCGTTCGAGTCCCTCGAGGGCGGCGGCGATCAGTTCCGGAGTCAGGGCGCTGGCCACGGGCAGCTCACGGGTGGCCGAGTTGTAGTACTTGGGACCCCCGGCGAAGTGGCCGGTCATGATGAAGGCGGTCAGCACACCGGCGGCGGAGTCCTGCTCGCGCAGCTTCTCGGCGGCCCGGCTGGCGAACTCGGCCAGGGCCTCGGCCAGCTCGTCTTTGGTCTCCAGGGGGGTGCCGAAGGAGCGCGAGGTGCAGATGCCCTTCTTGGGCGCCGGCTGGCTGTCGAGTTCCAGGCAGGCGATGCCGCGCAGCTCGTAGACCAGCCGCTGGCCGACGACGCCGAGCTTACGGGTGATCCAGCGTTCGTCGGCGTCGCGCAGGCGGCGGGCGCTGTAAATGCCGGAGCGTTTGAGCCGTTTGGCCAGTCGGTCGGCGATGCCCCAGATCTTGTTCACGGGCAGCTCCTCGAGGACATCCTCGAGCTCGTCGTCCCGCTTCAACTCCTTGACGCCGCCCCAGCGCGGCTGCTTCTTGGCCAGGCGGCCGGCGATCTTGGCCAGCACCTTGGTCGGGCCGACGCCGATGGCCACGGGGATGCCGGTCCAGCGTAAAACGCGCTCCTGCAGCCGGCGGCAGTGACCGACGGGATCGGCGAGACCGTCGAGGCCGAGGAAGGCCTCGTCGATGGAGTAGATCTCGAAGTCCGGTGCGGCCTCGGCCAGCACGCACATCACCCGGCGGCTCATGTCGCCGTAGAGGGGGAAGTTGGCGGAGAAGACGACGGCGCCGTTGCGTTCCAAACGCTCGCGCCACTGGAAAAAGGGCGCGCCCATCGGCACGCCGAGTTCCTTGACCTCGTTGGAGCGAGCGATGACACAGCCGTCGTTGTTGGAGAGGACGACGACGGGGCGCCGTTCCAGTTGCGGCTGAAACACCCGTTCGCACGACGCATAAAAATTATTGCAGTCGACCAGGGCGATGCGGTGGGCGAAGGCGTTGTCCATCAGGGACCGGTTCACGACGCCCCCCGCGTCAGAGGGAGTGGATGACGCTGGTCACCACGCCCCAGACCTCGAACTCGCCGTCCTCGCCGGCGGTTATCGGTGGATAGCCGTCGTTCTCGGCCAGCAGCAACCAGTCATCGCCCCGACGACGCAGGCGCTTGACGACGAGTTCGCCGTCGACCACGGCGATGACGACCTTGCCGTCGGCGGGCTCCAGGGAACGGTCGACGACGAGGATGTCGCCGTCGTTGATCCCGGCGCCGGTCATCGAATCACCGGCCACCCGGACGAAGAAGGTCGCCGCCGGATGGCGGATCAGGTGTTCGTTGAGGTCCAGGCGGCGGGCGATGTAGTCGTCGGCGGGCGAGGGAAAGCCGGCGGGCACCCGGCTCTCGGCCAGGGGCAGCTCGACGGCGCCGCCGTTCGTAGGCAGCAGCAGCTCGTTGCGGGGCTGGGGTTTTTTGTTACTCATTGATCGGCCGACTCGCATGAATGGGATGCCCACCCCGCCGGCGGTGGTTATGCAGTCCGCAGCGCTGCGGCCGCGGGGCGGGGTTGAGCGTTAACGCGGTCCATGATAAGCCGGCGCCGTGACGGGAAGAGCGGAGCGGGCTCAGCTGGCGTAGCTGGTGGCGCGGTGCTCGCGGATGACGGTGACCCGGATCTTGCCCGGGTACTCCATCTCCTTCTCGATGCGGCGGGCGACGGCGTGGGACATCTCGTCGGCGCCGACGTCGTCCATCTCGCCGGGGTCGACGATGATGCGGATCTCGCGCCCGGCCTGGATGGCGAAGGAGCGTTCGACGCCGGAGAAGGAGTTGGCGATCTCCTCGAGGGAGGTCAGGCGCTTGATATACAGGTCGAGGGTTTCGCGGCGGGCGCCGGGACGGGCGGCGGAGAGGGCGTCGGCGGCCATCACCAGCACGGCCTCGGGCGTGGTGGGCTCAACCCGGCCGTGGTGGCACTCCAGGGCGTTGACCACCCGGGGCTTTTCCCCGTAGCGGCGGGCCAGGTCGGCACCGATCTGGGCGTGGGTGCCCTCGACCTCGTGATCGACGGCCTTGCCCAGGTCGTGGAGCAGGCCGGCGCGGCGGGCCAGGCGTTCATCGAGGCCGAGGTCGGCGGCCATCATCCCGGCCAGGTAGCTGACCTCCTTGGAGTGCTGGAGGACGTTCTGGCCGAAGCTCGTGCGGTAGTGCAGCCGGCCCAGCAGGTTGACGACCTCGGGGTGCAGACCCTGGATGCCGGTATCGAGGGCGGCCTGCTCGCCGGCCTCGCGCAGGGTGGTCTTCATCTTGGCCTGGGTCTTGGCGACGACGTCCTCGATGCGGCCGGGGTGGATGCGGCCGTCGAGGACCAGCTTCTCCATCGTCTGACGGGCGATTTCGCGCTTGATGGGGTCGAAGCCGGAGAGGATGACGGCCTCCGGAGTGTCGTCGACGACGACGTCGATGCCGGTGGCCATTTCGAAGGCCCGGATGTTGCGGCCCTCGCGACCGATGACCCGGCCCTTCATCTCGTCGTTGGGGAGCTGGACGACGCTGACGGTGACCTCGCTGACCTGGTCGGCGGCCAAGCGCTGGACGGAGTCGGTGATGATCCGGCGGGCCTCGTCCTCGGCCCTGGCCAGAGCCTCATCGCGGATCTCCTTGATCAGACGGGCGGATTCGTGTTCGACCTCGGCGCGCAGGTTGTCGAACAGCAGATGCTTGGCTTCGGCGGCGCTCATCCCGGAAAGCTCCTCGAGGGTCCGTGTCTGTTCCTCGATGATCCGTTCGGCCCTGTCCTCCTGAGCCTTGAGGGCGGCCTCGCGGTCCTCGAGTTTCTTCTGCTGCCCCTTGAGGTCCTCGTGGCGCTCATCGAGCTCGACGGAGCGTTTGTCCAGGGTGGCTTCTTTCGAGGTCAGCCATTTCTCGATCCGCTGGAGCTCGGAGCGGTGCTGGTCGGCCTGTTTTTCGGCCTCCTGCTTGATCCGCAGGGCCTCGTCCTTGGCCTCGACCTTGGCTTCACGGACGATGGTCTTGCCCTCGGCCTTGGCGTTCTTGACGATGTCGTCGGCCAGCTTCTCGGCGGATTTGAGCTGACGGGAGGAAACCAGGCGGCGCAGTTGCCAACCGATAAAAGCCGCGATGAGCGCCGATCCGATGATGATCAGCACACCGGGCCAGGATCCTATCAACAAGACGATCACCCCTTCATGCCTCGCCGCGGGCGGCCTGCGGCGCCGTCGACGAGGTGATGACCGGAAACATGAACGGCGGACGCGACGTCCGACCGGCTGAGTTACCACACCAACCGGTTGGGATACGCCGAGAAGCGCCCAACAGTTGCGCTGGAAATCAACGGGAGCGTTCGTACCGCGGGATGCGGTCGGGGGGAAGTGTGCGGGGCGGGTCGTGGAGGGACGGGAGCCTCAGTACAGTCGTCGGCGTGGTTTACCCGGCGGGCCGGGCGGCCGCGCGCGGGTCGGGCTTACGATGTGTGGTTGACGATGCATCCGGTTCCGGTGTTGTAAGCTCGCGATCGACAACGGGTGACGGGCTTTCCGATGATAAACAGCTTTAAACCGTCGCTGAGACGGTTGATCCACGACAGGCGCCTCGACTCAACCCGGCTATACCGCCCGGTTACGGGATGCGAACGAACCTCGGGGTCCGTCGACAAATCCACCGCGGCAGTTGCCTGTCCCGCGGCTGGAGCCGAAAAATATCGGTCGCAAGCCGCGGGCAACGGACCGCTTGGGACCGCTAAGTCGAACGTCAAGACTATGATAGCACCGAATCCCGCTAAAAGCAAAGAATTATCGTCCACTTAATGACAAATGGTGTCACGGTGGTTCTTTATCATTGTTACTGACGGTGAGCTGTGCTACCATACTTGTATATTCATCACAGGAGGACTTTACCCGGTGAACGCCAATCTGATTGAAGCCGTAATTTTCGATATGGACGGAGTGCTGGTGGACTCCGAACCCCTGCAGTACGAGGCTTACCGCCGGGTGTTCGCCGATCACGGCGCCGTGGTCGAACGCGATGAATTCATCCGGCTGTGGGTCGGCCGGGGCAGTGTGCTCCACGAACACATTGAGCGTCACGACCTGCGGGTCTCCGTCGAGGAGGTCCGCTTGGCAAAGAAGACGGTCTACGACGAGCTGGTGCGCGAAAAACTCAAGCTGCGCCCCGGATTGCTGGGACTGCTGCGCCGGCTGCACCGCCAACTGCTCACCGCTCTGGCCTCCAGCGCCCACCCCGATTCCGTCAGCGTAGTCCTGGAAAAGTTCAAGCTGACCGAATACTTCGACGCCATCCTCACCGGCGGCGACGTCAAACACAACAAACCCCATCCCGAGATCTATCTCAAGGCCGCCGAACGCCTGGGCGTCGCCCCGGAGCAATGCCTGGCGCTGGAGGACTCGACGGCGGGGGTCGCCTCGGCAAAGGAGGCCGGGATGCGCGTCATCGCCCTGCCCCACGAGTACACCCGGAGCCAGGACTTCAGCCGGGCCGACCTGTTGATCACCGACCTGCGAAACCTGCGACTGCGACTGGGGCAACGCCGCAGCGACCGCCCCACCGCCGAACCCGAATGAGCCAATCCGATCCGCGCCGAACGAACAATACGCAAAACATAACGAGGCTTCCAGCCTCGTTTTCTCAATCGAGGCTCGCCGGCACTCAAGATGCCCCCCCGACGCGACCAGCGAAAACGACCCACGATAACCAACCGAGACGCGCCTAGGCACCCGCCGGAACTGGCACGGTTTTTGCATCTCGGCGACCGTTCCGGACGATGATAACGGTCGGCCTCCGCAAAAACCGTGCCAGTTCCGGCGGGCCGGGGTTGTGTGAACGCCGGCGGGTCGTTTTCGCTGGTCGCGCCGGTGGTTATCGAACCGCTCACAGCAGTGTTCGCCGAGATAGAGCAAGCCGGAGGGCCGCGCAGCCCTCCGGCGTCGGAGTATGGATTGTAGCGGAGTGATACTCAGTTTCCCAGGCCGTACTTTTTCAGCTTGTACTGCATGGCGCCGCGGCCCAGACCGAGGCGGCGGGCGGCCTCCTGGGCCACGCCGTCGGCTTCGGCCAGGGCGCGTTCGAGGAGGCGGCGTTCCAGACGCTCGACGGCGGTGGTTAAGTCCACGGAGCGGGGCGGCGGCGGGGGCCAGTCCGCGGTCGCGGCGTCGTCGGTCCGCTGGAAGGAGTGGGGCAGGTCGGCCGGGGTGATCTCGCCGCCGGGTGCCAGCAGGACCAGGCGCTGACAGAGGTTATTGAGTTCGCGAACGTTGCCCGGCCAGGGGTGGGCGGAGAGCAGGCGTTCGGCGGCCGGTGTCAGGCGCTTGGGTTCGACGTCGTACTCGGCGGCGGCGCGCTTGAGGAAATGGGCGGCCAGCAGGGCGACGTCGCCGGTCCGTTCGCGCAGGGGGGGCAGCACGAGTTCCAGCACGGCGAGGCGGTAGTAGAGGTCTTCGCGGAAGTCGCCGGTGGCGACTGCGGCGTCGAGGTCGCTGTTGGTGGCGGCGACGAGGCGCAGATCGACGTCCCGGGGTTGGGTCTCGCCCAGGCGGGTGACAACGCCTTCCTGCAGGACGCGCAGGAGTTTGACCTGGACGGCGGCGGGCAGTTCGCCGACCTCGTCGAGGAACAGGGTGCCCCCGGCGGCGGTCTCGAACAGGCCGGCCTTGGCGCGCACGGCGCCGGAGAAGGCGCCGCGGGCGTGGCCGAAGAGTTCGCTCTCCAAAAGCTCCGCCGGCAGGGCGGCGGCGTGGACGGGGACGAAGTCGCCCTCGCGGCCCGAGAGTTCGTGGACGTGGCGGGCCAGGACCTCCTTGCCGGTGCCCGACTCGCCGATCAGCAGTAGGGTGGCCGTCGTCGGCGCCACGCGGCGGGCGGTCGCCAGCGCGGTGCGCCAGGCGGGGGAGTCGCCCAGGGGCCGGACGGCGTCCAGGCGCTCGCGCAGCAGACGGACCTCACCGCGCAGCCGGGAGCGCTCCAGGGCGCGTTCGAGGGTGAACAGCACCACGTCTAGCTCGAAGGGTTTCTCGAGGAAATCCCAGGCGCCGGAGCGCATGGCCTTGACGGCGGAACGCACGTCGCCGTAGGCCGTCAGGATGATCACGGGCAGCTCGGGCTGGTTGCGGCGCAGCTCCTCGAGCAGCTCGAAACCCGAGCCGTCGGGCAGCTTGAGGTCCAGCAGCAGGGCGTCGGGGGAGCGTTCGGCCAGGGCGGCCCGGGCGGCGGCCAGGTCAGCCGCTGTGAGCGCTTCGAGTCCGTCGGCCTCGAGGGCCTTTTTCAGGCCCCGCCGCAGGGCGGCCTCGTCGTCGACTACCAGGATGGTTGCCGCTCGGCTCATCTTCGCTCGGTGGTTCGGCCGCGGCTCCAGGCGACCAGGCGCTTGAGCCCTTCGTGCAGCTCGATCTTGGGCACCCAGCCCAGGATCTCGCGGATGCGGGTGTAGTCCAGGGCGATGCGCTTGACCTCGAGGGGCTCCGGGGCGTGCTCGGTCGTGCCGCGATAGCCGGTCAGGGCGGCCAGCTCGCGGTAGATCTCGTTGACGCTGGACTCGAGGCCGGTACCGACGTTGAAGACCCGCTCGGCGGGCTCCTCGATCTCGGCGGCCAAGCGAACGGCCTCGACGACGTCGGCGACGTAGACGTAGTCCCGGGTGTTGTCGCCGGAGCCGTTGATCGTCGGCACTTCGCCGGCCAGCAGCTTGCCGGTAAAGATGGCGCAGACGCCGGCCTCGCCGCGCTGATCCTGACGCGGGCCGTAGACGTTGCCCGGCCGCAGCACGACGTAATCCAGTCCGTCGGACAGCCCGTAAAGCCTGAGGTAGTGTTCCGGGGTGTACTTGGTCAGGCCGTAGGCGCTCAGCGGCTCGACGGGGTGCTCCTCGTCGCAGGGCAGGTACTGCGGCTCGCCGTAGACCGCCCCGCCCGAGGAGATATAGACCAGACGCCCGACCCCCGTCCGCACCGCGTGGTGGATGACGTTGAGCGAGCCGAGGACGTTGTAGCGGGCGTCGAGCAGGTGATCCTCGCAGCGCACCCGCACCTGGGCCGCGGCGTGGACCACCAGCTCCGGCCGGACCTCGCCGAAGACCCGGCCCAGCTCCGCCGTGCTGACGTCGACCTCGTCGAAGCGCCGCTGGGGGTCCAGGTTCTCCCGCCGGCCCGAGTAGAGGTTGTCGACGACGCAGACCTCGTCGCCGCGGGCGGCCAAGCGGTCGGCGATGTGGCTGCCGATGAACCCGGCGCCGCCGGTTACCAGAACGCGCATCGGGTCCCCCTATTCGCTGTACTCGCCGTAGGTCGTCAGCCGGACGCTCGCGATGACGTCGCCGATCTCGACGGCGTCGACGGCCTCCATCCCCTCCAGCACCTCGCCGAAGACGCAGTAGTCGCGGTTGAGCGAGGGCAGGTCGACCTTGCAGAAGTAAAACTGGCTGCCCGCCGAGTCCGGGTCGCGCTTGCGCGCCATGCCCACCGAGCCCCGGTAGTGATTGTAACCCGAGTCCTCGAAGGGGATCGTCCAGCCCGGACCGCCGGTACCGTCGCCCTCGGGGCAGCCGCCCTGGATCAGCGCCGGCTCGACGCGGTGGAACGTCAATCCGTCGTAGTAGCCGTCCTCGGCCAGCGTTTTGAAGTTCTCGACGGTCACCGGGGCGCGGTCATGGTAGAGGCGGACGGCGATCTCGCCGTGCTCGGTCTCCAGAACGGCGACCGGGGTTTCGGGATCGGGTTCGGGCATGGTCTCTCCCTCCGGCGGCTCCCAGCTCTCGACCTGGATACCGTTGACGGTTTCGATACGGTCCTCGGGCTCCGGCTGCTTGGGGCCGCAGGCGCCCAACAGCACAATCAGCAGCGCAGCCGTTAGCCAGGCTGACTTTTTCATCCTCGTCCTTTACGGTGCGGGTTGCGGTGCGGTTGTTGATCGCTACTAGTCGATCGATTATAACACGCGCGGCTTTGGGGTCGGGGCCGGCTGCCGGTTAATGTGTCGCGGGCCCTTGACGTCGGGCATTCTCGGGGCTATATTTCAAATTGCGAGAACGTCAAGCAATCCAGCGAACGTGAGATATAAAAAAGTGAGAAAAGAGGGATCATGAAGCGCAAGCTCATACTAGTCTTACTACTATTAGTTTTCAGTTCCCTTGTTTCCGCTCAGACCGCCTGCGCCACCTGGGGTATCGATTACCA
>WJLX01000047.1 GCA_014728225.1 Candidatus Coatesbacteria bacterium
CTGCTGCTGGCGGCCAGCCTGCTGGTCAACCTCGGCGCCCTGTTCGTTTTCAAGTATTTCGACTTCTTCGTCAGCGGCTTCGCCGACATCCTCCGCCTGTTCGGCCTGCGGGCCAATCCGGCGGTGCTGCGCTTCATCCTGCCCATCGGCCTGGCCTTCTACACCCTCAAAACGCTCAGCTACACTCTCGACGTCTACAGGCGCAAGCTGGAACCCACCCGGGACCCGATCGCCTACCTGGCCTTCGTTTCCTTCTTCCCGCACCTGCTGGCCGGGCCCATCGAGCGCGCCAAGCATTTCCTGCCCCAGCTGGAGAGCAGGCGGACGTTCGACGCCGACGAGGCCGCCGACGGTTTGCGGCAGATGCTCTGGGGCTTCGCCAAGAAGGTCCTGGTGGCCGATCTGGCGGCCCGGGCCGTCAACAACGTCTTCCTGGCCTACGGCGCCCAGGACACCCCGGCCCTGCTGGCGGGGGTTTTCCTCTTCGCCGTCCAGCTCTACGGCGATTTCTCCGGCTATTCGGACATGGCCGTCGGCACGGCCAGGCTGCTCGGTTTCCGTTCGGTGCGCAACTTCGCCTACCCCTACTTCGCCCGCAACATCGCCGAGTTCTGGCGCCGCTGGCACATGTCGTTGATGAGCTGGCTGCGCGACTACATCTTCTATCCCCTCGGCGGGCCGCTCAAGGGCAAGGGACGCTGGATCGTCAACACCCTGGTCGTGTTCCTGATCAGCGGTCTGTGGCACGGCGCCGACTGGACCTTCATCATCTGGGGGCTGCTCAACGGAGTATATTTCATTCCGCTGATCCTGAAAAAGGAGCCGCCGGTGACCAAGGGGATCGCCGGGGGCAAGCGCTGGTATCCCAGCCTCAAGGAAGCGGCCCGAATGGCCGGCACCTTCCTGCTGGTCTGCCTGGGCTGGGTCTTCTTCCGCGCCGACAGCCTGCCCCAGGCCCTGGGTTACCTCGAGGGCATTTTCGTCCACCCGAGCTTCGGCGGGGTGACCCACGGTTACCTCAAAGCCCCGCTGATCGCCGCCGTCGGCCTGCTGCTGGTGGAGTGGTTCCAGCGCCGCCGCCGTCACGCCCTGCGGCTCAAGGGCTGGCCGCGCTGGGCCCGCTGGGCGGCCTACTATGCCGTCGCCCTGCTGCTGATCCTCTTCGGCGCCTACGGCAATCTCGAGTTCATCTACTTCCAATTTTAGCCATGGCCCGCTTTGTTAAACGTCTGTTGCTGTTCCTGACGCCCCTGGTCCTGCTGGTGGGCTTCGGGGTCTACGTCGATCCCCTCGACCGCTTCGAGGGTTGGCAGCCCCTGCCGACGGTCAACGCCAACTACCGCCAGGTCAAGCTCGCCGACTACCTGGAGCGCAGCCCCCGGGACTACGACGCCCTGGTGCTGGGCTCCAGCCGAGTGATGCGCCTGCGGGGCGAATACTTCGCCGACTACGGCTATCACAGCTTCAACTTCGGCTTCAACATGGCCCGTCTCGAGGACCTCTACTGCACGCTGCGCCTGGTGCTGGAGCACAACCGCCGCCGGTTGCGCCTGGTCGTCATCGGCCTGGAGCCGGAGATGTTCCACGACCGCCTGGGCCTGCACAAGCAGACCGTGCAACTGTCCGAGCTGGCGGCCTACCTGCCCGCGGATCTCGACCTGCCGGCGGCCGGCCCCGGCGACACCCTCAAGCTGCTCAGTGATTCGACCCGGCTGGCCTTCCTCGCCCTGCGCCTGCATCTCGCCGGCGAGGAGCCCGGCGTGGAATTCGCCCTCGAGCCGGCCACCGGCGATTACGTAGTCAAGCCGCCCCCCGAGGACGGCATCCGCGTCAACCCCAACATCCTGCAGACGATGCACGGTATCTACTCGGGCTTCGAGGAGTTCAGCCCGGCCCGCGTAGAGCTGTTCCGGCGCCTGGTCGATCTCTGCGCCGCCGCCGACATCCAGTTGGTCTGCTTCAACACCACCAACCATCCCGTGTTACAGAACTTCCTGGAGCAGACGACGGGCCTGGCCGTCGTCGAAGAGCTGCAGCGCGAGCTGTGCGCCGCCGTCGACTACCCCGGCTTCACCTATCTCGACCTGGGCTCCGTCGAGGCCTTCGACGGCGATCCCGACGACTTCTCCGACGTGGCCCATATCGGCAGCGGCAACGCCCGCTTGGTGGTGCAGCATTTACTGGAAGCGGCTGAGCCACCCCCCACGGTTCCCTGACCCCCCACCAACACGCACTCGTACCCGCCGGGACGGTTCAGCCGCCCCGGTTTTTCAGTGGCCCGGCCCGACGGCCGTCAGCCCCACTCTCAAATTGAAGCTTGCCCACGGCAACATTGTGAATTAGTATTTATAATGCTTCGAATTGGCCCGTCGTGACCTATCATCACATCCGAATAAAGGAGCCCCATGACCGATCTACGCTACGTCAAGGTCAACCCGGAGATGGCCCCGGCCTTCGAGAACGCCGAGCGGGTCGTCGAGAGCTACTTCGGCAAACTCAAGCAGAACGCCGAGGAGGGTCAAATCGCCGTCGGCGACGACCACTACGCCCTGTTCAGCACCGAGGACTTCGGCTACTTCCTCCACGAGAGCTTCCGTGAGCGCTTCGGCAGCGCCGTCAAGATGGTGCTCTACGAGATGGCCTACATCCTGGGCAAGAAGAGCGCCCAGCGCTTCGGTGGGCGTACCGGGGCGCCGCCGGGGGTGGAGCTGCTCTCCTACGGCCCCGTCTACTTCGCCTTCATCGGCATGGCCAACGTCGAGATCCTGCCCCAGTCGCGCCCCACCCAGGACGAGGAGTTCCTGCTGACCTACCACCACCACCACTCCTTCGAGGCCGACAGCTACCTGGCCCAGGAGGAGAGATCGGCCGACCCCGTCTGCTTCATGAGCGCCGGCTTCTCCTCGGGCTGGTGCTCCCACGCCTTCGGCCTGGACCTGAAAGCCGAGGAGATCGCCTGCCGGGCCCAGGGTCGGGACCGCTGCACCTTCGTCATGGCCCCGCGCAAGCGCCTGATCGGCCAGGTGGGCAAGCTGCGCAACGAGCTGCTCAAGTAGCGCCGCCGCCGGGTAAACCTGGACACATACCCGAGGACCAGGCGAGAAGCGGCGTTACCCGGCCCGGATAGACCGAGCTTGGACTTCGGCCGGGGAGACCTCATACACAACGGGCTGAGCGCGACGGGCTGATTGCTCGTCCTGCGCTAAGCCCTTCCCTCCGGGGCGCCGTCGAGTGCGGCGGGTCGGCGGCTGATAGCGACCGGGATACCTCATGACTCCTTCCGTCATGGTCAGAAGCGGCCGATTAGTCATACGGATTGCTAACCGCTGCACAGCAGAGTTTGAGCCGTTAGCATAGGCACGATAGCGACGCCGACGGCGCGCTATCCCCTCACAACGAAATGGACCAGACAGGTGTGGGCGGCCAAATCAAACAACAGTCCCAACCAGCCTGAACGGCTCCGCCCGGCTAAGCCACCGCCACTTCTACCACACCCGGCCAACACACCGCCGCTCCGGGAGCGCTCCTCCGCTCCACAGAACAGCCGCGACCTCCCCGGCGGGAGGTCGTCTAGTAAAGGCGTCCCCGGCGGCGCCGAAAACCAGGCGGGCGCCGCAGACCTCGACCCGGCCGCCGGGCCGGACGTCGAGGCGCCGGCGCGCGTTCTTGCCCGAGTTCCCCCGGCCGCCGGGCCGGGGGAACGAGGCGAGCAAGAACCGTGACGGCGCCGGGGCTCAGTCGACGATCACCCGGGGGATCTCAGCGGGCAAACGGGTCAGCAGCTCGTAGTTGACGTACTGGGCCAGGTCGCTGAACGACGATACGCTGATGGTCTGGTTCTTCTGCCGGCCGATCAGCACGACCTCGTCACCCTTGCGCACCCCGGGGATCTGGGTCACGTCGACGAGGAACATGTTCATGTTGACGAAACCACGCACGGGGGCCTTGCGACCACGCACCAGGACATGACCGACGTTGGACAGGCTGCGGCTGAAGCCGTGACCGTAGCCCACGGGCACCACGGCCAGCTTGAGCTTCTTGCTCGCCAGAAAGCTGGTGCCGTAGCTGACGAACTGGCCGGGCTGAACGTGCTTGATGCTCATCACCTGGGTCTTCCAGGACAGCACCCGGCGCAGCGGATCGACGGTGAAACGGGTGTCGTCGGAGAGCAGGTTGTACATCCGCGTCTCCGCGCTGGGCCAGAAGCCGTACTGGGCGATACCGAAGCGCACCATGTCCATCCGCGTATGCGGGTAGGTCAGGGCGGCGGCGGAGCAGGCGGTGTGGAGCTGCGCGGGGACCAGGCCGCGCGCGGCGAAGAAGTCGACGGCCTCCTTGAAGTTATAGAACTGGTTCTGGATGCGCAGGTAGTTGGCCACGCTCTCGGCGCCGGCATAATGGGTGCACAGCCCGCGCAGCCGCAGCTCGGCCCGGTGATCGCGCAGCAGCTCCACCGCCCGCTCCCACTCGTACTCCTCCAGACCGGTGCGGTTCATTCCGGTCTCGATCTCCAGGTGGACGCGGGCCGGACGGCCGACGGCCCGGGCCGCGGCCACGGCGTGCTCCAGGCGGTCGAGCTCGAAGACCCAGAACTCGATGCCCTCCTCGACGGCCCAGGTCAACTCGGCGTTATCGATCATCCCCATGATCATCAGCCGGCTGGCGTCGTCGAGGACCTCGTTGGCCAGGTCCGCCTCGTGGGCGTCGGCCACGGCGAAGGAACGCACCAGGCAGCTCTCGGCCAGCTTGATGAAGGGCCGGATGCCGTGACCGTAGGCGTTGCCCTTGACCACGGAGGTAAACTCGACCCCGGAGCCCAGCCGCCGTCGCAGGTAGCGGATGTTCTGCTCCAGGGCCTTCCTGCTGAGGGAGATATGGGAGGGGTGCTTCATCGGCGGGTGAGGAGTTTTTCCATCAGTGTCGTCCAGATTTCGACGCCGGGTTGCAGCAGTTCGTCGGGGAAATCGTAGTGGGAGCTGTGCAGCTGGGGATGCTCGACCCCGGCGCCCAACCCGAACAGGGCGCCGGGAAAGGCGTTCAGCAGGCAGCCGAAATCCTCGCTCCAGGGGAAGGGCTCCGCGGGGCGGACGATCTCGAGCTTCAGCTCGTCGGCGACGCGCTCCAGATGCCCGACGCAGGTATCGTCGTTGACCACGGCGGGAAAGACCTCGACCCATTCCAACTCGTGCTCCAGGTTCCAGGCGGAGGCCGTTCCGGCGGCCAGACGGCGGGCGGCTTGACAGAGGCGCTCCATCTCGGCGTCGCGGTGGGCGCGCAGGGTGGCCATCACCACGGCCTCACCCGGTGTGGTACCGAAGGCCTCCTCGCCGAGGACGGCGTGGATGACGGTCACCAGGGCGGCGCGCTCCAGCGGGGTGGTCAGGGCGGGCAGGGCCTGCAGGTCGTCGATCAGCGCCGCCACGGCCGCGGCCGGGCTGCGGGCGTCCTCGGGATGGCCGGCGTGACTGGTCTCGCCATGGAGGTAGACCTTGACCCCCCGGGAGGCCGAGGCGAAGATACCGCGACGCAGGATCAGCGAACCCAGGGGGAAACCGGGCAGGTTGTGCAGGGCGAAGGCGTAGTCCGGGCGCAGGGTGGCAAAGGCCGGATCCTCGAGCACGGCCCGGGCGCCGTGGGCGATCTCCTCGGCGGGTTGGAACAGGCAGATCACCCGCCCCGCCAGCTCAGCCCGTCGGGCCGCCAGACGTGCCAGAGCCCCGAGCATGATCGTCATGTGGCCGTCGTGACCGCACATGTGACCGACACCGGCGACCTCGCTGGCGTAGGCGGCGCCGGAACGGTCCGGAATCGGCAAGGCGTCCAGATCGGCGCGCAGCAGCACCGTCGGACCGTCAATCGAGGCTCCCTCGAGAACCGCCGCCACACCGTGCCCGCCCAGGCCACCGACGACCTCATCGGCGCCGGCGCGGCGGGCGTAAGCGGCGATGAGCTCCGCCGTGGCGGCCTCGCGGCGCGAGAGCTCGGGACGGCGGTGCAGCTCGCGGCGGATGGCCGGCAGGTCTGCGCCGATCGGCATGGTGCTGCGCTCCTGAGAGTTCGTCGTCGCGTCGAATATAACACATCGCGGGGCCGGTTGATGCATACCCCGGCCCGGCACACTTCTTGCATTCCCGCCGGACCGAAGCGGTCCGGCGGGGCAAGAAGTCCGCCGGGCCTGCGTTTACGACGTTCCCGCGTCTGCAAGGCTGGCTGTGGCTCGGCGCCGGGCCGGCCGTTGATCGCAGGTTGCTGTTACAGGACACGGCGGGGAGCAGCCTCCCCGCCGTCGTTTTCAAGCGGAGCTTATCCGCCGCCTCAGTCGGCTTCCAGGCTGGCGGCGAGGGCCTCATCGAAGGCGGCCAGGACGACGTCGACCTGCTCCTCGGTGATCACCAGGGGCGGCAGCCAGCGCAGGGCCCGGCCCGTGGAGAGGGAGGAGTGGGCCCCCCGGGGTTTCATCCGCTCTTGGACGTCGGCCACCCGTTCGGGGGAGTCGAGGCCGATGCCGATCATCAGGCCGACGACGCGCAGCTCGCCGACGACGTCGTAGTTTTCCCTGATGGCCTCGAGGCCTTTTTTGAACTGGGCGGCGCGTTCGACGACGCGCAGGGGCAGGTCGAGTTCGCGCATCTGGCGGGTGGCGATCAGGGCTGCGGTCATGGCCATCGGGTTGCCGCCGAAGGTCGAGCCGTCGTAGCCCGGCTTCATCCGCTGGGCGATCTCGGGTTTGGTGACCACGGCGGTGACGGGGTAGCCGCCGCCGAAGGACTTGCCGATGGTGATGATGTCGGGCACGAGGTCGTAGCGCTGGCTGGCGAACCAGTCGCCGGCCCCAGCGGCCACGCGGGCGAAGCCGGTCTGGACTTCGTCGACGATCATCACGGCCTTGTGTTTGTCGCACAGCTCGCGCAGCCCGTGGGCAAAGGCGGGTTCTGCCGGGCGGATACCGGCCTCTTCGCCCTGAACGAGCTCCAGGATGACGCTTTTGGCCTTGTCCTGCTTCAGCAGGGTTTCGACTGCTTTTAGGTCGCCCCAGTCGACGAAGTGGACCCAGTCTTCCCGATGCAGCCCGAAGGGTTTGCGGTAGGCCTCGTTGTGGGTGACGGCGACGGCGCCGTGGGTCCGGCCGTGGAAGCCGCCACTGAAGGCGATCACTCCGCGGTGTTTGTTGAAGGCCTTGGCGAGTTTGAGGGATTTATCGACGGCTTCGCCGCCGGAGTTCTGCCAGTAGAAGTGGTGCAGGTTGCCGGGCATCATCGGCAGGACCTCGCGCAGGAAGCGGGTCCGCGAGACGCTGATGCGGTCCTCTTTCTGGGAGATCAGCAGGCTGGCCTGATTGTAGAGGCCGCGGGCGATTTGGGGGTTGGCGTTGCCCAGGTTGGTGGCGCTGTAGTTGGCGTCGAGATCGACGTACTCCCGGCCGCGGGAGTCCCAGACGGCGGCGCCGTAACCGCGTACGGGCAGCAGGTCATCCTCGAGGTGGCTGACGGGGATCTTGTAGCGCCGGTGGGTCTCGACGACCTCGGCGGTGGACAGCTCGCTTTCGTCGAGCATCAACGAGACTGCGGCCAGGGTTTCCTCTTCCAGCTCCTCGACCAGCACGGCGGCCAGGCGCAGGGCGGCGGGGTAGTCGAGGGAGGCGTGGACGTCGACCTCGCCACCGATGCTTTTCAAGCACTTGCGGTAGACGCCGTCGCGGACCTTGTCGTCCTCGAGCAGGACCTCGAGGATCTCGCGGATGCGATCCGGCGTGGCGTTGCCGCGTTCGGGACTGCAGCAGGGGTCCTGGATCAGGGCCTCGAGCAGACCGTGACAGGACAACCGTTTATCTTGTTCCATTCCGTGGTTCACCTATCCTTGGGTTAATGGCGTGTTGGTGCGTGTCGTTCGGGTGTCAGCGGCCGCGTCGCCGACGACGGGGTAGGTGTAGCCGCCGGCGGGGGCGAGTCCGTCGCTCTCGAGGTGGCGGCGCAGGAATTGGCCGCAGTTGGAGCCGATGCGGTCCTCCTCGCGCTCGCCGAGGCTGACGATCACCCGGTAACCGGCGGCGCGCAAGCCGTCGATCAGCTCATCGCGCCGGGGCGCGGCGGCGGGATCGAGGTGGGAAACCAGGCCGTGGCCCCGGGCTCGGTAGGTCGGGTTGAGCGGCGTTATCTTGAGCAGGAAGCGCCGCGGGTCGAAGTGCCGCCGCAGCACCGCCGCCGAGAGGGGCACGCCGCGGCCGAGGGCGAAGTTGAGGGTAATCAGCCGGTCGTCGGGCTTGAGCCAGTCCTCGGCGAAGCGGGCGATGCGGTCGAAGTCCCACTTGGCCGTCGGAATCAGCTCGTCGCGCCGGGCGGCGTCCGTGGTGTGCAGGGAGAACTGGAGCTGGAAGCGCCCGGCGGGGTAGAGCGCGTCCTTGACGGCGGTCAGCTCTTCGAGGAAGGCGGCGCAGCCGCGGGGGGCCACCGTGGAGAGCGAGGGCAGCAGGCCGGGGGCCGCATAGCGCCCGGGCAGGAGGCGCAAGGCCTCGAGGACCGCCGGGTTGAGCGCGGGCTCACCGAGGCGGGCCAGTTGGATCTTGAATTTTCGCGCCGCGATCCGGCCGTCGGGCCGGCGGCGCTCGACGAGGAAATCGATCTGTTCGAGGATCTCGTCGGCGGTCAACCGGCCGCGGAAGTCGCCGCCGGCGTCGCACATCGGGCAACCCACCGGGCAGCCCAGCATGGTCGAGACCATCAACACCCACTTCTCCCCGCGGGGCAGGGGCGGTTGGACGGCCTCGACGAACTCGACGATCCGCCCGGGGCTCAACTCGGCGAGGAAGACGCGGGCGATCTCATCCGAGCCAGCGGTGGCCAGTATCTTCAACGCGCTCCTTCCAGGTCGCCCGTCAGCTCCAGGGCGGCCCGCAGGCCGTCGCCGACGGCCAGGGCCGTCTGGCGGTGGCGGGGGTGGGCGGCGTCGCCGACGAGCCACAGGCCCGGCGGCGGCGTGGTCAAATCCCGCAGCAGCTCCAGCCGGGGTTCCCGGCCGATCGCCGCCAGTAGATAATCGACGCACAGGGTGTACTCCCGCGCCGCCGAACGGCAGCGCAGCAGCAGGCCGGCGGCGGAAACCTCGACGGCGTCGAGGACGACGTTGCGCCGCTGCTCGATCAGCGGGTGTTCTTCGGCCCGGCGCTCCAGCAGGGGCAGACAGCGGGTGGCGGCGGCGCGGTTGAGGATGACGACCTCGTTGGCGCGGGCCAGGTTGAGGGCGTAGTCGAAGGCGGCGTCGCCGGCGCCGACGATCGCGATCCGTCGGCCCTCGACGGGGCCGCGGTCGGTGAGCTCGACGATCTCGCTGAAAACGCGACTACGGCAGGCGGCGGGAAGGGTCAGGCGCCGGGGCCGGGTTCCCGGGGCCAGGACGACGCGGGCGGCCTGGTACTCGGCCGTGGCGCCCCGCAGCAGAAAGCCCCCGGGCCGCGGACGCAGCTCGACGATCTCCTCGCGACGGAGCTCGATTCCCGAGCCGTCGAGCTGGGCCGTCATCCGCTCCACCAGCTCGGGACCGCTGATCCCGCCGGGAAAGCCGGGGTAGTTCTCGACCAGGTTGGCGTTGCGTAGCAGGCCGCCGGGGTGTCGACCCTCGAAGACCAGGGGTCGTCGTCCCTCCCGACCCAGTTGGACGGCGGCGGCGATCCCCGCCGGACCACAGCCGACGACGGCGAACCCGTTCACGATTCCCCCCGTGACGAATCGAGGAGTTCGGCCGAGGTCGTCAGCTCGGCGCAGCCGTGGGCCAGGGTGAGCAAACCCGCCCGCTGCAGCTCGACGTTGTAGGTCGCCACGGCATCGACGGGCACCACGACGCGGAAGCCGCGGACGAAGGCCGCCCGGGCCGTGGTCTCGACGCACAGGTGGGTCATCACCCCGCAGACCACGAGGGTCTCGAGGCCCTTCGCGCGCAGGCGCGTCTCAAGATCCGTCCGGTGGAAGGCGTCGTACTGGGTCTTCTCGATGAGCCGCGCCCCCGCCGCCTCCAGCCGGGGATCCAGCTCGCTCAGCGGGTCGGCGCGCCGGATGAGCCTGCTCCACCAACGGCCCATCATCCCGGCGTCCTCCGGGGTGTTGAGATGCCGGGTGAGGAAGACGTTGGAATAGGCGACGCTCAGGCGGTTGATCCGGGGGATGATCGCGGGTGCGCCGGGCACCTGGGCGTGGGAGACGGCTTCAGTGAAACAGCGCTGCAGGTCGAGGACGACGAGGGCCGTCGAGGCGGGCGCGACGGGACGCGGCTCGCGCCGGTAGTCGGCCAGCTCCGCCAACAGCCCGGCCGCGCGGGCGTCGATCGTCTCCGGGGTGTAGAAGGCCTGTTTGTGCATCGGCGCGGGGGTCGGGGAACGTGGAGATTATCCCTCAGCCGGTCCTCCGGGGCAAGCCCTGCGTCGGGCTAGCGCTCGACCTCCTCGACCTCGTCGTACCAGGGGAAACGCTCGCCGAACCAGCTGCGCACGTGCCAGCCCAGGCTCTTGGACCGCTCATCGATGAACTCCTTCAGCCGCCTCAGCCGCTCCTGGACCACTGGTCGCTGCTCCGGCTCCAGGTATTCCTCGCTGAAGTGCAGCAGCTTATCCAGGTTCATCGTCGCCGTGCGCCACCAACCCCAGCTCTTCGAGCACAGCTTGGCCAGGCGGGCGCCGTCGACGGCCTCGACGCTGCCGGCCTCGTCGGTCACCTCGTGGGCCGAGAGCAGCACCAGCACGTCGACCAGGTCCTTCTTGTTGATCTCGACGATCTGCAGCTTCTCCAGCAGCAGGTCGGCCAGGGTGATCGTCGGCGCGTCGAGCTCCAGCCGGCCGCGAAAGTCGATCGGATGGCAGAAGGCCAGCTTGTCGAGGAAGATGTCCGAATGTACCGGCTGCGTCGGGTGGTAGAAGATGCGCCGCTTGTCGCCGAACAGGCGCAGCACCGTCTGGTTCTCCTCCCAGCCCAGCTCCCAGAAGGCGTCCTGGACCGCCGCCGCCTGCTTCTTGTAGGCGATGAAGTCCACGTCGGTCAGGTAGCGCCGGTTGGCGTACATGATGTGTTTGTAATCCGGGCACTTGATACGGAAGGCCAGCGAGCCGATGACCCGCATGACCGCACCATGGCGCTCACCGGCGGCGATCAGCTCCTCGAGGAGCTCCAGGAAGCGGCGCTCCTGCTCCCGCAGGACCTCCGGAGTCAGCTCGGCGCCCGCGGGGATGAAGGGTTGGTGGGGTTCTTGACTCATGCAACCTCGCTGAAATGATTGTAAGTCGCGCCGCCGTCCGGGCCGACGGTACTCCGGACAACGCCGCCGGTTCAGCCCTCGACCTTCCAGTGCTTGCCGACGGTGCCGTCCTCGATCTCGATGATGTAGCCGCGCAGGATACCCTCGCCGTACTCCGAGCCGGGGTTGACCACCGGGGTCTCGCCGACCTTGTCGTGGCCGTACGACTCGTGGATGTGACCGTGGAGGCCCAGCAGGGGCTGGTACTCCTCGAGGGCCTCCAGCACCGCCCGGGAACCGACGTGGACGAAGTTGACCTGCCCGGCGATGGTCACCGGCTTCTTGTTGGCGTCCAGCTCCGGCGCCAGGTCGAGCATCGTGCCGTGGGGCGGGGCGTGGAAGTTGAAGATCGAGCGCGCAGGGTCATCGAGCTGCTTGACCAGCTTCCTGATCCGCTTGCGCAGGCCGCGCTCCGAATCCTCGCGCGGGGTGTCCCAGGGGGTGGGGTTGACGTAGTCCAGGCTGATCGTCTCGATACCCAGCAGGTCGATCGGGCCGTCCAGGCACCACTTGACCCCGCGTGGGGAAAAACTCTTGATGACCTCGTCGAGCTGGAAGTCGTCGTCGTTGCCGGGCATGACGATAGCGTCGACCCTGGTCAGATCGATCTTTTCGACCAGCAGCTCCAGCCAGCGCTCCATCCGGTCGAGGATTTTCTGCAGGTGGATCTGTTCGACGCGGGTCGGGTCGTTCTGCAGCTCGGCGACCTCGGCGGTGTCGCAGCGCAGAGTGTAGGCGCCGGCGTCGTTGATACGCTTTTCCATCTCCTCGACCTCGGCGCCGGACTCCAGGTTCCAGTTCTTGCCGAAGTAGAAGGCGTTGAAGCTGCCGTCGGGCTGCTCGATGATCGGGACCATCGACTTGCCGGTCAGGTCGCCGCAGAGCAGCAGGGCGTCGGCGTCGTAGAGCTCGGGAACGCGCAGCCACTTGCGCCAGACGCTGGAAGCGCCGTGGACGTCGACGGAGAAGAAAACGCGGGACATGGGTTGTCGGGCTCCTCGGTTGCGGGACGGCTGGTGTGCCGGAGAGACTATCGACCGCTCGCGCGCGGTCGGGCGCCAGGCCTTTGAAAACCCGAAGCCGGGCTACCCCGGTTACCGTGGCTCTGGCGGGTCGGCAACCGGCACGGTTTTGGCGGAGGCGCACCCCGGCGCCGCGCCGCCGGTCGCCGTGATGCAAAAAAACGTGCCGGTTGCGGTGTTCCATGGCCGAAGACCGTCGCCTCGGCGATGCTGGTTTTCACTGGTCTCCGCCGTTATTCGGGGGGTATCTCGGAGTAGATCTTGTTGACGTCGACGCCCTCGCGGCGGTTCTTGGCCTGCTGATAGAGGTAGACGATCAGGCCGGCGAGCATCACGCCGACGAAGACGGCCATCACCAGGGGGCTGAAGTTGCGCAGGGCCAGGTAGATGAAGAACCAGCCGGCCAGGAAGGTGAAGCCGCCCAGGATAGTGATCACCGGCAGCTTGCCGATCTGCCAGCGCACCGGCGAACGCTTGTAGATATCGGGCTTGTGGTAGGGCAGCAGCATCGCCGACAGGCCGTAGGCCCAGAAGATGAAGAAGGTCGTCAGCGTCAGGATAGAGAGGATGATCTCCACCTCGAGCAGCATCAGGAAGACGCCGACGGCGCAGAAGACGGCGTTGAGGTGGACGGCGTTGGTCGGCGAACCCGTGCGGCGGTTGACCTTGGAGAGCGCCTCGGGGAAGCTCTTGTCCATGCTCATGGCGAAGGCCAGCCGGGAGTTGGCCAGGAAGCCGGGCAGGATGCTGTTGGCGAACCAGATCATGATGCTGACGGCGACCACCAGCCCGATCCAGACGTTGGGCACCAGGCTCATGAAGTAGAAGGGGATCGAGGGCTGGACTGCGTCACCCATGATCGCGGTCAGCTCGCCGGGGTAGTTGTCGTAGAGGAAGTCGTAGCTGCCGACGAAGTCACCGAAGGCGCTGTAGGAGCTGAGCACGATGATCACGTAGAACAGGCCGACGAAGATCGTACCGATGATGAAGCCACGCATCATGCTCTTCTTGGGCGTCTTGACCTCCCCCCCGGCATAGTTGATGATCGTGATGCTGGCGTAGGCCCAGACGACTACCACCAGGCTCTTGAGGGTCGCCGCCGCGGAGAAGCCGCTGGGCGGGTTCCAGCCCAGGGCGGCGGCCCGGCCCTGGATGGCCTGGAAAGCCCCCGCGCCCCAGGTGCCGTTGAAGCCGGAGGCGACGCTCTCGATCCCCCCGGCGGAGAAGAACCACACCACGGCGACCACGGTGCCAACGAGGGGGATGAAGAAAGCCACCCGCATGATGTTCTTGACCTTGCGGATGCCGGTGTAGGCGATCCACCAGAACAGGGCCACCCAGAGCAGACCGCCGACGGTCTGCCAGAGCGGCGTCTGCATCGCCGAGCCGAGCCGGGCCAGCCAGCCGATACCCGCCGAGAGGGCGGCGGTGGAGAAGGCCGAGCCCAACAGACCGACGAACAGATACCCCAGCACGCCCGAGGAGATGCCGTAGCCGATAAACAGCAGCCAGGCCGACAAGAAACCCGTCGTCGGACCGAGCACACGGCTGACGGTGATATAGAGCCCACCGGAGCGGGGCATCGTCGCCGAGGTCAGCGCCACCAGCAGAGTGATGGGGAAGAAGATCGCCAGGCCGATGATGAAGGCCAGCGGGATGTTGGCGGCGGGGAAGTCGGCGGCGGTGGAGACGGAGTAGAAGACGACGCCGGAGGCCGCCGGACCGGCGACGACGAAGATGAAAACGTCGAACCAGGAGAGTTCGCGAACCAGCCCCGAGGCCCGACGGGTGAAGATGATGCCTGGCTGTTTGTCGGCCACTCCCACCTCCAAGGATGATATTAGCAAGAGCTTGTTGTTCAATGGCTTACATATCTTTCTAACTAAGAATAACAAACAGGCGTTGAAATAGCAAGAAAACGGCTGGAATGCGCTTCCTTGCCGCTGTGCCGAAGAGCCGCTGTGCCGCTGTACCGAAGAGCCGCTGTGCCGAAGAGTCGCTGTGGGCGGTGTTCTTGATTTAATTGTACCCGTAAGTCAGCCAATCGAACCCGGATGACGGATCGGCTTTGAGCCGCGGTCGATCGGTTGCCGGGGCGAGGTTTTGAACTGAACGGCCGACACCCGGCCGGTACTCTCCCGCGGCGCCAAAACAGGCCGCTTCGTCCGCCGCAGCCGCAGCGGTGGTTTTGTCTTTCAATACACCGGCCGGAATCGTATGATTGAATATGTCGACATAGCTACCAACCATACCCTACCAACCGAAAGGGTAACCGACCGATGATTACCACCTCTCCCTACGGCCAGGGCGTTGTGCGCTGGGTCTCGACGGAGTGGCTCGCCGACCACCTGGGCGATGAGAAGCTCGCCGTTCTCGACTGCCAGCCCAACGTCCACGATTACATCCAGGAACACATCCCCGGAGCCGTCTATTTCAACGAGAACCTGTTACGGGTACCCTTACTGGGGCGGCCCGCCGTCTACGTCGAGCCCGAGGTCGTCCAGCACAACCTGCGCCGCATCGGCCTGACCATCGAGCGCCCCGTCGTCGTCTACACCGGTACCGGCCCCTTCAAGGGCTGGGGCGACGGTCTGGAGCAGACCATGGTGGCCTACACCCTGGCCCGCTTCGGTCTGGACCGCGTTTACGTCCTCGACGGCGGCGTCGAGAAGTGGAAGGCGGAGAACAGGCCGCTGACCAAGGAATTTCCCGAGCTCGATGATTCGGACATGAGCATCGACGTGCGCCGCGACTACTTCGTCGACATCGACGAATTCAAGCGGCTCAAAGAGGACCCGGACACCCTGATCCTCGACGCCCGACCGCAGAAGGTCTACGAGGGCCAGGGGCCCTGGAGCAAGCCCGGCCACATCCCCGGCGCCGTCAACCTGCCCTGGAAGACGCTGATGGACCCGGACAATACCCGTTTGCTCAAACCCCTCGGGGAGCTCAAGGAACTCGTGTCCGCCGCCGGCGCCTCCGTGGAGAAGACGATCATCTGCAGTTGCGGCACCGGCCGTGAGGCCACCAACGAGTTCCTGCTGTTCAAGTGGTTCCTCGGCTTCCCCCGGGTGCGCATCTACGAAGGCTCCTTCACCGAGTGGAGCGCCGATCCGACCAACCCGACGGTCACCGGCCCCGAGCCGGGCTAAGCAACAGAGGACTGACCGCGAAACCGTCCAACTGGAAACCCACCCCAGCCGAGGAGGCTGATCAGCGGGTGTATCTCGAACGCTTCACCGCACCGGTCCTGGCCCATTATTCCTACCTCATCGCCGACGAAGACCGCGCCGTGGTCATCGATCCACGGCGCGACGTCGGCGCCTACCTGGAGACGGCCGCCGAGCGCGGCCTGCGGATCACCGATATCTATGAGACCCACCGTCACGAGGATTTCGTCGTCGGCTCCATCGAGCTGGCCGAGGCGACCGGCGCCCGCCTCCACCACGCCGACGACGAACTGGACTATGCCTACGGCGCGGCCGTCGAAGACGGCGAGCTCCTGCGTTTCGGACGCTACGAGCTCGAGGCCCTGGCCACCCCGGGCCACACTCCGGGCTCCTTCAGCTACCTGTTGCGCGACGTTTCCGGCGAGCCCTGGATCGTCTTCACCGGCGACACCCTGTTCGCCGGTGACCTGGGCCGGGTGGATCTCCCCGGCGTGGAGCGCATGGAGGAGATGGCGGGGCTGCTGTGGGACAGCCTGCGGGAGCGCCTGTTGCCCCTGGGAGATCACGTCATCGTCGCCCCGGCCCATGGGCCCGGCTCGGTCTGCGGCACGGCCATCGCCGAGCGACCCTGGACTACCATCGGCCTGGAGCGGCGGCTCAACCCCAACCTGCGCCTGGATTCGAAAGCAGCCTTCATCGAGACCGTGGCCGTGGAGCACGAGCGCCCGCCCTACTTCCGCATGATGGAGCACTACAACCTGGTCGGCGCCCCCTCCGTCGCCACGGCGCCCCTGCCCCCCCAACTCGATCCCGCCGAGTTCGCCGCCCGTCTCGACGACTGCCGGCTGCTGGACACCCGGGACGTCGGAGCCTACGCCGCGGCCCACACGCCCGGCGCCCTGTCCATCTGGCGCGACGGCCTGGCCTCCTTCGCCGGCTGGCTGCTCGACTACGAACATCCCCTGCTCCTCGTCACCCAAGACGTCGACCCGACCCCGGAGCTGACCCTGCTGCGACGGCTGGGTTACGACGACATCGCCGGCTGCCTGGCCGGCGGCATGACGGCCTGGCAGATGGCCGGCCGGCCGACGGAGTCCGTCGAGACCCTGACCGTCCAGGATCTCTGCGGCAGGCTGGACGAGGGCCGCCGTCCGGCGATCCTCGACGTGCGCTCCGCCGCCGAACTGGAGAACCGGGGCCGCATCGCCGGAGCCCGCCACCTGCACCTGACCCGGCTGCCGGAGCATCTAGATGAGTTCGCCGCCGACGATGAGCCGCTGGTCTTCTGCGGCAGCGGCCTGCGCTCGATGGTCGCCGCGAGCCTGCTGCAACGCGCCGGCGTCCGCCGGCCCCGCGTCGTTCTGGGCGGACTGTCCGCCTGGAACTCGACCACCTGCCCCGTCGAGCTTTGAGCAGCCCGAGCGTTTCGCGAGTCCCCCTACGCCGAATCCGCCGATGAGGTTGAGTTGCGGCCGTTGCACTGCCCGTTGGTCGTTCTGCTGCCGAGGTTGCCCGCGACCGTCGGCGGTGAAACGACCGCGACGGTCTTGCTGCCCCCTGTGGAGGGGCGCCGGCTGGCGGGGACCCTCGGGACCGGCCTGGTGCGCTTCGAGCTCGGTACGGGCTTGACCCTGGACGACACCTTCCGCCATTACGCGCCCCCGGGCGTCGCGGTGCAAGAGGACGACGACGGCTGCAGCTTCAGCTTCAGCGCCTAGGACCCCGCAGACGCCGACGCCCTGGAGCTTCAGCTCGTCAGCCGTTCCCGCCTGTCCGTCGGCGACTGGACCAACCTGCGGCAGGCTCCCGACGAGCAGGCCCGCGCCGGAGAGCTGCCGACGGCGATGCGGGAGCGGCGGGTGGCGCCGGAGGTCGAGCTAACGGCGACGGCGAATGACTGGTTCCAGCTCGCGTTGACCCACGAGGGCCGCACCTGCAGCGGCTGGCACGCGGACGACCACTCAAGCCTGCCGGGCCTGGAGGTGGGCGAGGAGCTCTACGTCTGCTGGAGCAACCCGCTCAACTTCCGCACCGCCCCTGCAGCCGACGCCCCCCGGTTGGCGGACCGTCCGACGGTGCCCCCCGGGGCGGGTTGTTGTTGCTGGAACGCCGGAGCGACTGGCTGCGGGTGATCCATCCCGACTGCGGCACCAAGACCGCCCATCACCTGGGCTGGATCCGCCGGCGCCACCCGGATCCGGACCCGGAGCAGTCCAGCATCGACCTCACCAGCCGTCATCATTGACGTAAGCCATTGACGTGACAGCCGGATTGCCCAAGCCGCCCGACATCACCCCGTCAAGGAGCCCCCGTGCCCGAGGAAACCACCGACGTCTCCATCGTTTTCGCCGGCGAGGCCGGTCAGGGAGTACGCACCATCGAGGAGCTGCTTCTCGGCCTGCTGCCCCGGGCCGGACTGCACGTCTTCAGCGCCTCGGAGTTCATGTCGCGCATCCGCGGCGGGGTCAACTCGACCCAGTTGCGCGTGGGGCCGCGTCCCCTGCGCGCCGCAGTCGAGCGTGTCGACGTCTTCATCCCCCTGGTCGACGAGCTGACCAAACACCTGGCCGGTCGGCTGGACGACGAGACCGTCATCCTGGCCGAGACCGAGCGCCTGTCCGGCTACGCCGAGGCCCTCGACGTGCCGCTGCAGGCCGTCGCCGAGGAACTGGGCAGCAAGCTGTACTCCAATTCCGTCGCCGTGGGTCTGGTCGCCGGGTTGCTGGGGGTGGACGCCGATGCCGCCGCCGGGCACGTCGCCGAACACTTCGCCGCCAAGGGCGACGAGGTCGCCGAAGCCAACGCCGAGGCCGTGCGCCGGGGACACCGACGCGGCCGGGAGCTGGTCGAGGACGGCTCAATCGGGTTCGAGCCGGGGCGCGACGAGGCCGCCGGGGAAAACCTCGTCCTCTCCGGAACAGAGGCCGTGGCTCTGGGCGCCCTGGCCGGCGGCTGCAACTACTGCTGCGCCTATCCGATGAGCCCCTCGACGGGTGTGCTGGTCGAGCTGGCCGCCCGTCAGGACGAGCTGCCCCTCGTCGTTGAGCAGGTCGAGGACGAAATCGCCGCGATCAACATGGCCGCCGGGGCCGCCGCCGCCGGCGCCCGCGCCCTGGTGACCACCTCGGGCGGCGGGCTGGCGCTGATGAGCGAGGGCCTGTCCGTGGTCGGCAACATGGAGCTGCCCCTGGTGCTCCACGTGGCCCAGCGTCCCGGCCCGGCCACGGGCCTGCCGACGCGCACCGAGCAGGGCGACCTCAACCTGGCCCTGCACTCGGGTCACGGCGACTTCGCCCGCATCATTCTGGCCCCCGGGGACTGGGAGCAGGCCTTCACGCTGAGCCAAAGCGCCTTCAATCTGGCCGCCGCGTACCAGGTGCCCGTTTTCCTGCTGACCGACCAGTACCTGGTCGACTCCTCCGTCGACCTGCCCGCCCCGGTCCTCGACGGCCTGACGGTCGAGGAGCACATCATCGATACCGCAGCCGACTACCGGCGCTACCGGCTGACCGAGAACGGCGTCTCGCCCCGCGGCGTCTACGGTCGCGGCGCCGGGCTGGTTCGCTCCGACAGCCACACCCACACCGAGGACGGTCACATCAGCGAGGACCTGGCCGACATCCGCCCGGCGATGGTCGAAAAACAGTTGCGCAAGCTGGAGACCATCGCCACGGACGCCGAGGCCCCGACCCTTTACGGCCCCGAGGACTACCGCGACCTGCTCGTCTGTTGGGGTTCGGTGCTGCCCGCCGTGCGCGAGGCCCTGGAGCTCGCCGGGGACGGCCACACCGCCCTGCTGCACTTCAGTTGGCTCTACCCCCTGCCCGAGGCGGCGCTGGAGTACCTGGAGCGGGCCGAACGCATCGTCGTCATCGAGCAGAACGCCACCGGCCAGTTCGCCGACCTGCTGCTGCGCGACCTGGGCTTTCCCGTCGACGAGAAGTACCTCAAGTTCAACGGTCTGCAGTTCACCGTCGAGGACATCCTCGAGCTGCTGGAGGGCGACGACGCAGCCGACGATGACTAGGAACCCCCGGTCCCCCTCGATCCCCCGCTGCGAGACCGCCGGGAATCATCGGCTTGACGCCCTGGTCCGCGGCAACGGCCCCCGGCAACCGCCCCGACGCTAACTAAAGGAGACGAACGCCACGTGGACGATAAACCCTTCGAGGTAACCTACGACGACATCGCCTGGTGCCCGGGCTGCGGCAACTTCCCCATCCGCAAGTCCCTGATCGCCGCCCTGCAGCAGCTCGAGCTCGAACCGACCAGGACCGTGCTGGTCTCGGGCATCGGCCAGGCGGCCAAGCTGCCCCACTACGTCGAGGCCCACCTGTTCAACGGCCTCCACGGCCGGGCCCTGCCCGCCGCCACGGCAATCAAGGCCGTCAACCCCGAGCTGACCGTCATCGTCTCCTCGGGCGACGGTGACATGTACGCCGAGGGCGGCAACCATCTGCTGCACTGCCTGCGCCGCAACCCCGATCTGACCCTGCTGGTTCACAACAACATGATCTACGGCTTGACCAAGGGCCAGGCCTCGCCGACCAGCCGCCCGGGGATGAAGACCCCGGTGCAGACCGTCGGTGTCTTCGAGGAGCCCTTCAACGCCCCGGCGCTGGCGCTGACGCTGGGTTGCGGCTTCGTCGCGCGCTCCAGCGCCGGCGAGGGCGAGCTGACCACGGAGCTGCTCAAGCGCGCCGTCAACTACCCCGGTCTGGCGCTGCTCGACGTCTTCCAGCCCTGCGTCTCCTTCAACAAGCTCAACACTTATGCCTGGTTCAAGGAGCACACCTACATCCTGGAGGAGGACCACGACGCCGGTGATCGGCTCGCGGCCCATGCAAAGGCTCTGGAAAACGATCCGCTGCCCCTGGGCCTGCTCTACGAGAACCCGGAGCCGCCGCCGACCTTCAACGACTATTTACCGGCCTACGCCGTCGACGACACCCCGCTGCTGCGGCGCCGGCCCGGCCCCGCCGACGTCGAGCGCCTGCTGGAGGAGTACCGGGTCTAGGGCCCGATACGTCGGTAACCGCGCCCCCGATACCTGCTTTCAACGCCCTACCCCAGGCCCATCCCAGGAGATAACAGGGAAAACCTGGTGCTGCCTGCTGAACCGACACTGACCGCCCAACCGGGCGGTCAGTTTACTTCACCGCCGTTTCAGAAAGACAGTCATGATGATATGACAATGCTGACTATAGTATGTTGTCTTTTGAGAGAAAACCGTTAGTTTAATACCTGACGACGGGTGGGTGGTCCACCCGTTGCGGTGTACTAAAAAACAACGGGAGGAAAATGTCTGATTATCCAAAAGGCCTTCTCTTTGCCTTACTGTGTGTCACGACTGCCGCGATGGCCGATTACTACTACGACTTCGACGGAACGGGAAACTGGACCTGGGAAGATCCCGACTATATCTAGGAGGCACCGCCGGAGGCCCAGTTCGACATCGATGACGATTACCGCAGTGCCTACGACGACTACTCGACGACCACTCAGGCCGGTGACTCCTTCGGCGTCCGGGTGAACTACGAGGACCATTCGGACGGCAACAGCAGGCAAATGATCATCGTTGGCTTCGTCGCCTCGATCGAGGAGGCCCTGAGTAGTTTTGACGACGCCGTCTTCGTATATTTGGCAAACTACTATGGTGATCCGGTGGTGATACCCTATGCCTGCGATAACGGCTCGACGACGAACCTGACAGGTGATTATCCACCGCCCTCCTGGCAGCGTGGTTACGGTGAATACGATTACTGGATCGATATCATCAGCTCGTCCGAGTACCGGACACGTTGTTGGAAAGACGGCTCCCTGGTCTGGGACAGCACCAACTCAGGCGATCTCACCGGATTGAGTTTGAATTACGCCGCCGTCTTTAACACCCGCACTTCCGGCTATTCGTTGCAGGGCTACCATCAGGGAAGTCTGGATTACCTTTACTGGGGCTCCGATAGCGCTTATCCCGTTGTGGAGGAAAGCTGGGGTCGGATCAAGGCGCTGTAGTAGGCACGTTCTTACAACGAACAGGCCCGGGGCTTGACCCCGGGCTTTCGCGACGCTATATTAGGCTCCGGGTTGAGTATATCTGTCAACAATCTCCGGACCCCGACCCGGTGAAACCTTTGAGAAAGCGGTGCCCATGCGACGTCTCACCACGCTGTTAGTCCTTCTCGCGGCCCTGGGAGCCACGGCCGCCGTCAGCGGTCCCCACCTCGAGCATAAGCTGCCCGCCCTGGCCGAGGGCGAGCTGCTGTGGATCAACGTCACCCTGGCCGAGCAGCTCGAGCCGGCCGAGCTGCGGCGCATCGGCGCGGGTCTCGAACGGGAGGCCGCCCGCCGGACCATCGTCGCGGTGCTGAAGGACTTCGCCGCCCGCGAGCAGGCCGAGCTGCTGGAGCTGCTGCGCACGAAGGAGCGCGCCGGGCTGGTCGACGACGTCACCACCCTCTGGCTGACCAACATGATCGCCTGCCGGGCCGAGCGGAGCGTCATCGCCGAGCTGCTGGAGCACCCGGCCGTGGCCCGGGTAGAAACGGGTTCGGACCGTCCCGACGAGTTCGTCGGCGTGGCCCCGCCCGAGCCGGAGATCGCCTGGAGCGTCACCAAGGTCGGCGCCCCCTTCGTCTGGGACGACTACGGCTACTATGGCGACGGTGTGGTGGTCGCCGTCTCGGACACCGGCGTCAACTACCAGCATTACGACCTGCGCGGTCACCTGTGGACCAATGACGACGAGGTGCCCGACAACGGCGTCGACGACGACGGCAACGGCTACGTCGATGATTACTACGGCTACTACTTCGACGGTGCCGGCGGCGGTGACTGCGATCCGCTGGACAACGACGGCCATGGCACCCACTGCGCCGGCTCGGTGTCCTCGGACGGCTCGGCGGGCCTGGCCTGCGGCGTGGCCCCCGAGGCCCGGATCATGAGCCTGCGAACCTACATGTTCGCCACCCACCAGGGCGAGGTCTCGGTCTGGGAATCCTGGCAGTACGCCCTGGACAACGGCGCCGACGTCAGCTCCAACTCCATCGGTTGGAACTACGGTTGGAATCCGGACCGGGCGACCTGGCGCGCCAACGCCGAGGCCGCCACGGCCGCCGGCCTGACCATCGTCGTCGCCGCCGGCAACGACGGCCCCGACCCGGAAACCATCACCTGTCCCGGCGACGTGCCCGGCGTTATCACCGTCGGCGCCACCCGGGACGACGATGTGATCGCCGCCTTCTCCGGCCGCGGCCCCGTCGACTGGTCCAGCGTGGCACCCTACTACGACTATCCCAACCTGATCAAGCCCGACGTCTGCGCCCCGGGGGCCGACGTCGTCTCGCTGGATTACGCCGACATCACCGGTTACGCCTGGGGCTGGAACGGCACCTCGATGGCCACACCCCACGTCGCCGGCACCGCCGCGCTGATGCTGGAGGTCGATCCCGGACTGACCCCGGCCGAGATCAAGACCAGCCTGGAGAGCTACGCCCGCGAGCTGGGTGATACCGGCAAGGACAACACTTACGGCTCCGGCCGGATCAACACCTTCGCCGGGGTGTCCGATTTCGTCGGCTCCCCGGTCCTCGAGCTGCTCTTCGACGGCTACGGATACGTCGACGCCGGTGACGGCGACGGCCTGGTCGAACCCGGCGAGACCATCGAGGTCCACTGCGACCTCTACAACCTCAGCCTGGTGACGGCCACCGGACTGACCGCTGAGCTGACCAGCAGCTCCGACGAGGTGACCCTGGTCGACGGCAACGACGATTTGGGCTCCCTCGGCCCCCTGGAGACGGCCCGGGCCGAGTTCACCATCGAGGTCGACGGCGACTGCCCCGAACCCGCCGGCCTGCCGCTGTCGGTCAACTTCCACGCCGACAACCCCTACGACGTCGACCGGGAATTCGAGCTCTACGTCCCCGGCTACGGCCTGGAGGAAGACTGCGAAAGCGGTCTCGAGGCCCGCTGGCGCCCCATGGACAACGACGTCAACACCTGGGCCCCCAACGACGAGCAGGCCCTCTACGGGCAGTACTCCTTCAGCCCCAACGAGCCCGGCGGCGGCTACCAGCCCGACCTCGATTGCTCCCTGGTCTCGCTGCCCTTCCACATCGACGACGAGCACAACGTGCTGACCGTCTGGTCCTACTACCAGCTCGAGGGCGGCCATGACGCCTGCAAGGTCCAGATTCGCTACACCGGCGACGAGCACTGGACCAACCTGCACACCATGTCCGGCACCGTTGATCCGCAATGGATGCCCCGTCACAGCGACCTGTCGGCCCACGAGGGCCAGACGGCCCAACTGCGGCTGCAATTCTACTCCGACAGCGACGATACCTTCCAGGGCCTCTGGCTGGACAACATCTACGTCGTCGATCACGAAGTCGGACTGGACGAGGCCGCCCTGGGCGCCGTTGCCGGCGCCGACGGCGTCCTGCTGAGCTGGGACTTCGACGGCGAGTTCGCCGGACTGGAGATCTACCGCGTCACCGAAGCCCCCGGTCTCGGCGTCGACGACGAACCGCTCAACGAGCGCTTATTGACCGCGCCCCGTGGCGACTATCTGGATCGCGGCTACGCCCCGGCCTATGTCTTCGCCGTTACCGAGCCCACCGGCAACGTTCGCCGCCTGGGTCCGATCCAGACCCTGGGAACGCCGCCCGTCGAGGAGCGCAGCCTGCTCTACACCCCCTACCCCAACCCCAGCCGCGGCCCGCTGACCGTCGAGTTCGAGCTCTCGAACGCCGACGCCGCCGGCAACGTCCTGCTGGCCCTCTACGACCTGGCCGGACGCCGAGTACGGACCCTGAGCGCCGGCAGCCTGAGCCCCGGCCGCCACCAACTGTCCTGCGACTGCAGCGGTCTGGGCTCCGGGGTTTATCTGCTGCGACTGCAGACCGCGGCGGGCGACCTGCTGCGCCGGGTGGCCCTCGTCCGCTAAAAAATGGAGCGCTAAACCGGCCAACGGAGCGCGCCGACCGGGCGCGCTCCGTTTTCATCGCCGCAGTGCCGCAGTCTGCAGCGGGCCTTCTCCCCACAGACGAAACACCCTCCTTTGCAACCCCCTGCAAATAGGGCGGTTAACCGACTAGAAAAGCTCCATCATCCACTCTACCCTTGACAAGTCATCCCACAGCGGGTACTCTTTCTTTACAGATTCTGCCAAACACGCAAACGGATCGTCAACTAGATAAACCAGTCTAGATAAACCAGTCTAGATAAACCAGTCGAGATGAACCAGTCCCACCGCCAGCACCATCTCCAGCTCATTACCGGGGCCGTCAGCGCCGAGCGCTGCTGCGTACCGTGTTCGTCGCTGCTGATGGTCAACTGGATGATGAAGCACCACGGAGGTGGTCGTCGGTCGGGCTAGGCCCAAGGCAATAACTGGCAGCAAATCCGACGACCGCCCCGCGAGGGCGGTTTTTTGATGGGGTCGACCGGAACTCACCGGCGAGTGGTGATCCACCATCCGCCCCCGGGGCGGAGAAAGGGAGGTGAATGGTGCGCAAGTCAGACAGATCGGCGGCTGAACAACTCAACAACTACTGTAGGCTCTACATCAAGGGCAGGTTGGGTCACAGAATGGCCGGAACGGGCTTGCGTCGACCGTCGAGCCGCTCGGGACACGGGGAGGTCGAGGACGATGCTGGCCGAATCCCTTAGCCGCGGCGAGGTCTTTCTCATCGAGCTGCTGCCGCCGCGCGGGCTGCGCGTCGGGGCCTTCCTCGAACGGGCCCGGCGCCTCTGGACGCCCCTGGTCGACGCCTTCAGTCTGGTGGATATGCCGCTGGCCCGCCGGCGGGTGAGCCCCTGGGCGGTGGGCCGGCTGCTGCGGGACCGGGGGATTGAGGTCCTGGTCCACTTCAGCCGCACTAGCCGCAACCTGCCCCGCCTGGTGGGTGACGCCCTGGGCTGCGGCGCCCTGGGTCTGGACAACCTGCTGCTGCTCTCCGGCGACGTTCCCGCCGGGGGCGATTTCCCCGACGCCAGCCGGATCGACGACATCGGTCTGGTCGAGGGGCTGGCCCTGGTCAAGGGCCTGAACGAGCGCTTCACCCTGGGGGCGGTTTTCAGCCCCCACGACGATCGGGAGCTGTTGCGCGCCCGGCGCAAACTGCGCTCCGGCGCCGACTTCCTGATCTCCCAACCCGTCTTCGAGGCCGCCGACGTTCTCAACCTGGCGGGAATCGTCCCCCTGGACAGGATCGTCGTCTCGGTGGCCTTCTTCAAGTCTCACAGGCAGGCGGCCGCCTTCGCCGAAGTGCCGGGGATCGAGTTCCCGGCGGACCTGGCGGCGCTGGCGGACGCCGACGACGAAACCGTGGAGGCCTACACCTTCGCCCGCTGCGCCGAACTGGTGAAACTGCTGCGCGGCAGGGTGCTGGGCTTCTGCATCTCGGGAGTGGTCAAAGATGGTCAACGTATCGCAGAGCTGGCAGAACTGGCGAAAAACACTCGAATTGGCAGCGTCAGCGGTTAGGATTCCCGCCCGGGCGCTGACGCACCGGCTGGGCTTCAACCCCGGGCTGGGTGTGCCGCGGCGCTTCGCGGATCTGCTGGAAGACAACGAGCGTCGGGTCCGTGAGGCCGCCCGGCCTCGGGCCGTTTGGCGCAACCTGTTTCTCGATGCTGATGCGTGGGACGGCGGGTTGCTGCGGCGTCTGGACGAGCGCGGGCGTCGGCGGCTGGGGCGCTGCGAAGTGCTCAGCGTGTTCCTGCTGACCCTGGGAGCCGGTGTCGACGAGCTGATCCGGGAGCGGCAGCACAGCGGCGACACCCTGGGAGCTTTCCTCTGTGACGGCATCGCCGCCGAGCTGGCCGAGTACGCCGTGCGCGAGATCGATCGCCGGCTGCGTTTCCGGGCGGCCGGGGAGCGCTACAGCGGCTCGCGCCGCAGCTCCCCCGGATACCCCGGCTTCCCCCTCGAGTTGAATCGGGAACTGGTCGAGGTTCTCGACGGCGGGGAATTGGGGGTGGTCTGCGACGGTTCGAGCTACGGCTTCCTGCCGCGCAAGACCGTCGCCGGCCTGATCGCCTGGCGCCGCAACTGAAGCTGGCGCTGGGCTCAGGCGCGTGATATGGTAGCCGTCGTCGGGGGCTCGTCAACCCGCCTGCCACCGGCGGTGTCACGTTTCTTGCAATCCCCCCGGCCCCCGGTTCCCGTCCGCACGGCTCGGTGCCGGGTGGTCCCGCCGCCGCGGGGCAGCGGCAGGCAAGAAACGCGCCACCGCCTGCTCGATACACCGTTGAACGGGAGTCGCGAAGTATGTTCGAGCTGCGTCAAAGACTCATGCCCGGCAACCGCCCCCTGCTGCTGGACGGCGCCCTGGGGACGGAGCTGCTGCGGCGCGGCTGGCGGAAAGCGCCCGAGGCGGCGGTCGGGGAGGCGCCGGAGCTGGTGCGCTCCATTCACGCCGACTACGTCGCCGCGGGGGCCGAGGTTCTGCTGACGGCCTGCTTCGGCGGAACACCCTGGCGGTTGGAGCGGCAGTCCGTCGGAGCTTGGCGCCGGGTGTTGACCGACGCGGTTAACCTGGCGCGGGAGGTGAGGGCGGGTCGCGAGGTCGCCGTCTGCGCCTCCCTGGGACCGACGGGAGAGCTGCCGTTCCCGCTGGGCGAGCGGCTGAGCGGCTGGTATCGCGACCAGTTTCACCGCGCCGGCGAGGTGTTGTTGGAGGCCGGTGTCGACGGCTTCTTTTTGGAGACTTTCGGCGATCTGGGCGAGTTGAAGCAGGCGGTGGCGGCGCTGCGGGAACTGGACGGGGAGGTTTTCCTGGCGGCTCTGGTCAGTCCGGCGGACGGGGCGCGGACGCTGACGGGCTCCCCGCCCGAGGTCGTCGCCCTGACCCTGGGCGAGTTGGGGGTGGATTGCCTGGGTCTGAACTGCGCCCGGGGCCCGGCGGGGTTGCGAGAGCCCCTGCGCCGCTTGCTGCGGGCGACGGCGCTGCCCGTTGCCGTGGAGCCCAACGCCGGTTTGCCGCGGACTGGCGGCGGCGGGGTGGAGTACGGGCTTGCTCCGGCGGCCTACGCCGCGGCGACCGTGGAGCTGGTCGAGGCCGGGGCGGCCGTCGTCGGCGGCTGCTGCGGAACCACGCCGCAGCACATCGCCGCCCTGCGGGAGCTGCTGGAGGGTCGGCGCATCGCTGGGCGCGAGGTCCGACCAGCGTCGGGGATCTGCTCAGCGAACCGCATCGTCGGCTTCGGCGACGGCGCGCTCATCGGCGAGAAGCTCAATCCGACGGGGCGGCCCAGGCTGCGGCGGGCGTTGCGGGACGGGGAGCTCGACTACCCTCTGAATCTGGCCCGGCGTCAGGTCAACGCCGGCGCGGCGGCGCTGGACTTCAACCTGGGTCAGGAGAGCGTCGTCGAGCCGGAGTTCGCCGAGCGCCTGCTGCTGGCCCTGGCCTATCAGGTCGGCGCTCCCGTGGTTATCGACGTCCAGGATCCGGCGCTTGCCGGGCGCCTGCTGGCGGCCTATCCGGGGCGGGCGCTCTACAACTCCAGCCGGGCGCTGCCCGGGGAGTTGCGCGACAGGGCGGCCCTGGTCCGGCGTCACGGCGGGATGCTCGTCGTGCTGGCCATGGGCGACGAGGTGCCGCCAACGGTCCGGGGTCGCCGGGCCCTGCTGGGTGGCGCGTTGCGGCTGTTGGAGCAGCTCGGTTTCCCGCCGGAGCGCTGCCTGTTCGATCCCGTGGTCACGGCGGCGGCGACCGGGCAGGGCGTCCGGCCGACCCTGGAGACCCTGGCCTGGCTGACGCGCCGGGGGCTCTCCAGCATCCTCGGCGTCTCCAACGTCTCCTTCGGCCTGCCCGAACGGGGCGCCCTGAACGCCGCCCTGGCGTCCCTGGCCCTCGAGGGGGGAGCGAGCGCCCTGATCTGCGATCCGACGGCGGAGGCGCTGCGGGATCAGCGGCGGGCGACACTCCGGCTGCTGGGCCGGGAGCGACCGCGGTCCCTGGAGGATTATGCCGACGAACCGGCGGCCGTCCGGTTGCTGCTCGAGGGCCGGGCCGGGGATTTCAAGAACCTGTTGCAGGGTGGCTCAACGGCCCCCCCCGCCGCCGTCGGCGGGCTGCTGCGGCCGACGATGGAGCGCATCGGCGAGCTCTACGCCGCCGGCCGCATTCACCTGCCCCAGTTGATCCTGGCGGCCCAGAGCGCCCGGCCGGCGCTGGAGCTGGTCGAGGAATGCGTCTGCGGCGGGGACAAGCGCGGCGTCGTCGTCTTGGCCACGGTGCGGGGCGACGTCCACGATATCGGCAAGGCGTTGATCAGCGCCGTGGTCGCCGGAGCCGGCTACCGGGTGATCGATCTGGGACGCGACGTGCCGACGGCGCGGATCGTCCGGGCCTGCGCGGAGCACGCCCCCTTCGCCCTGGGGTTGTCGGCGATGCTGACCACCACGGCGCCGCGGATCACCGAGATCGTAGCGGCCCTGCGCCGGGCGGGCCTAACGACGCCGGTAATCGCCGGCGGGGCGACCCTGGACCGGGACAGCGCCCTGGGACTGGGGGCCGACTACTACGCCGCCGACGCCGCGGCGCTGCTGGGGATTCTACGTGAGCTGGAAGGTGATGGAGCGGATCGACGGGAAGCGTAGATTGACTCCGGGGAGCCTTCATCTCCGACGAAACCGGAGAACGGTGCAGGCTCACTGCGGGCGGACTTGTCCACTTCGCCCGTAAAGAAAGCCGGGCGGGCTCTTGCCCCGCCCGGCAGACCGGGATCGTACCCGTCCAAGCCGCCGATTCGCCCCCGGCCATCAGTCACGCTCAAGGCGAGGGGGCGGCCACCCAGCCCTCCGCCCGACCGGCACCGCCGCCGCCGACAACCGGTGCTTGCTCACTCCCCATCCTCTTCCACCTCGCGCCAGTGCTTGGCCAGGCCGCCCGTCGAGGTCTCGCGGTAGAGCGGGTTGAGGTCGCGGCCCGTTTCGACCATGGTGGCGACGACCTCGTCGAGGCTGATGCGGTGGCGGCCGTCGGAGAGGGCGGCGTAGGCGGCGCACTCCACCGCCCGGCCGGCGCCGACGGCGTTGCGCTCGATGCAGGGGATCTGGACGTAGCCCTTGACCGGATCGCAGGTCAGGCCGAGATGGTGCTCGATGCCCATCTCGGCGGCGTATTCGGCCTGGTTGGGGCTGCCGCCCATCAGCTGCACCGCCGCGGCGGCGGCCATGGCGCAGGCCGTGCCGATCTCACCCTGGCAGCCGACCTCGGCGCCGGAGATCGAGCCGCGCTCCTTGACCACGCAGCCGAGGAGACCGGCGGCGGCCAGGGCGCGCCGGACCTTGGCCCGCGACAGCTTGTACTGCCCCAGCAGATAGTAGAGAACCGCCGGCACCACGCCGCAGGAGCCGCAGGTCGGCGCGGTGACGATCCGCCCGCCGGCGGCGTTCTCCTCGCTGACCGCCAGGGCGTAGGCGAAGATCCTGCCCCGGTGCTTGAGCACGCCCGAAGAATGCTGGGCCTTCGTCAGGTAACTGGAGGCCTTGCGCGGAACGCGCAGCTCGCCGGGCAGGACGCCCTCGGCCTCGACGCCGCGCTCGATCGACTCCACCATCACCCGCCAGGTCTCATCGAGAAAGTCCTCGATCTGCGCCCCCTCGTGGATGTAAACGTACTCCCAGAGGTGGCGGTTCTCCCGCCGACACCAGCGCAGGATGCCGTCCATCGAGTCGTGGGGGTAGACCCGGGCGGCGGGGACGTCCCAGTCCTTGTCGGTCTTGAGCTGGCCGCCGCCGACGCTGTAGTACAGTTCCTCGGCGATAACAGCGCCCCCGGCGTCCCGGGCCTCGAAGCGCAACGCGTTGGGGTGGCGGGGCAGAAAGGTCTCCGGCTCCCAGTGCAACTCCAGCCGTCGCCCGGCGAAGAAATCCCCCAGGACCTCACGGGTCAGATGGCCCTTGCCCGTGGCGGCCAGGGAGCCGTAAAGGGTGACGCGAAAGGCGCAATCCCGCGACACCCGCGCACTGAACTCCTCGGCGGCGCGCCGGGGGCCCATGGTGTGGCTGGACGAGGGTCCGTAACCGCTGCGGTAGAGCTGTCTGAGTCCTTCCATGGCTTGCTCCGCTGACTGGGGCTCGCGGTCGGGTGGCGATTTCGGCGGTAGTCTACCACAGCTCCGCCCCGACGGCGGGACCACCGCGACTGTCGGCTTGCTTTTCAAGCCGTTAGCGGACTTGACAGGACTGAACCGACGAGGCCCCCCGGTCGGGGAGCCTCGCAGGCGAATACGGTTACTTGTCATTCGAGGGCGCCGGCGCATTCCGGACAGAAACGCTTACCTCTTCGTGTTTGCTGGCTTTTTTATTTCTTCTATAATCTTTGTTCTTATAATGAGAAACTTTTGTGTTCCTAGGGACCCTTGCCAACAAAACCTTATTACAGTTGACAATGATGAATAAGCCATTGTTTTTATAATATCTATAACTATTATATTTGTATTAATGAACAATGAGTACATGAACTTCATTGCAATTATTGACCACAAAGACATAACCGTAAGAACTACTAGTATAACAGTTTGGTATATATAAATATATGATTTAATGCCACCCTCTTTCTTTTCTGAAAGTTTTCTTATTTCATTGGTCTGTAATATTGATGTTGCATTCGCGAGCCATGCAAAAGTCATTCCTATTAATAGCCCGAATAGTGGAAATAGTATTGTTCTTGCTACATTAACAATACTGGTTTCAATAAATACTGTTAATAGAAAACCTATTAACAGATCATAAATTATCCTATAGTCAAATATCCTATATAAACCTCCGTCATTTTTTTTGAAAAACCAACTCCAGAATGATATGGACTCTTTAATATTATTTGTATTAGCCATTATTAAGTCTTATTTCATCGAACTTTTGTAATATTTTTGAATGTATAAATTGTTTTGTTTCATCATTATCTTCAACGTTTTCAGTGATACTTACACTTGCTATACTTTCTTGAGCTCTTATATATTTTGCACCTTTAGTACGAATTGTTGATTTAAATCCTTTAGTTGATGCATTTCTAATAATTTTTTCAGTTTTACTTTTATTTAGGCTTCCACCTGTTGCATGAAGTGCTATTTTATCAGCTTCTATTTCTTCGACTAGTTCCTGTAATGGTTCAATAAAATCCGAATCGTCGTCGAATACGTTATTTTTCCTTTTAATAGTTACCCACAATTCATCGATAGACTCTCCTTTATCAAATACATCTAATATTTTAGATGGGTCTTTTACAGACATAATTGATATTTTATATCCTTCCATACATGCATTATTGAATACCTGTTCAAGTTTGTTAGCTATAACGTGCGTATTATGCGATATTCCAGTATTTGCAACAGCTAATATCTCATTTTTATTATCCATTATTACGTGTGTATATATTGCATGTTTTTGTTTTGTATTTATAAAATTACCGTCAATATAAGAACCTTGCTTTTTCTTTTGAACTTTACCGAACCTAAAATAATACAAATAATCCCCAAATTTTGACATATTTCCTATTTTCCATATTAGCTTGGTTCCGATTGATATATCATGTATTTTTTCCATTGATGCATTTAAAATATCTATAGGCTTAGCTTTTTTGTGATCAAAAACCATTTGTTGATCTTTATATACTTTAATTCTATAAATATCAAATCGCAAGACTATACCCTCCTCTTTATGATATACTTTACAAAATAAATAAAAAATGGTCAAGTAAAAAAAGCGAACACTATTTATTCTGGTTTTGTTTGCTTCTTACCGAGGGGCTTCGCGGCGGCGCGCTTGTCGCCCGGGGGCCGCCGGCGGGCGGCCGCCGGAA
>WJLX01000048.1 GCA_014728225.1 Candidatus Coatesbacteria bacterium
GGCCCCGGGTCGATGCAGGATTCGTGCCGGCCCGGGTCAGCGGTGAGGGGGCGGCGCCGGACGCGGCCTAGCTGACCCGCTTCTCGACGTACTTGCTGTGCATCAGCCGGGCCACCCCCATGTAGTTGGGGGTGAAGCTCATCGTCCCCCCCTCGCGCAGCCGGCGGCGACCGCTGGGGTTACGGTTGTCGCCGACGTTATAGACGGTCATGTCCGAGGTGGTGCCGGCGAACGCGGCCTTGTCGAAGTGGGGGGTGATCTGATCGGGGTCGACGTCGACGATACCGAAGTCCAGGACGGCGCGGTACTGACGCTCCTCGGCTTCCTCGTCGAACTCGACGGCGTGGCCGACGTTACCCTCGCCGATGTTGCCCTGGGGGACGTTGGTCTTCTCTTCGAGCTCGAGAACGTTGGCGACGAACTCGAAACTGTCGGTGGACAGGTCGCGGTAGCGCTTGCCCGTCAGCGGTGAAACACCGAAGAAGGCGGCCTCGCCGATGCGGAAGTGGTTCATCCCCCGGGGGATCTTGCGCTTGCCCAGCAGGGGCAGGGTGATCGAGCTGCCGCCGGAGACCAGCTCGAGGTTGATGTTGAACCTCAATTCCAGCAACTGCAGGTAGAGGCAGAGCTGGATCAGCTTATCGTAGGTCGGCTCGACGCCGTACATGCAACCCAGGTTGGAACCCAGGCCGCAGATGGTGATGTTGTCGAGTCGCAGAACCCGCTCGTAGAAGTCGTAGATGTTTTCGCGGATGACCCCCTCGCGCAGCTCGCCCATCTCGATCATCACCACCACGCGGTGAACCTTGCCCTGGAGGCGGGCGGCGCGGTCCAGGGCGGCGATGGTCTCGAAGGAGGTGTTGAGGGAGATGTCGGCGAAACGAACGACCTTCTCGGCCAGCTTGACCGCGGGGGGCTTGATGTACATCGTCACCAGTTCGGGGTTGAGCTGCTTGACGGTTCGCAGCCCGGACAGCCGCGAATCGGCCACCGAATGCAGGCGCTTGATGCAGGGCGACGCCAGGATCCGCTTGAGCGACTCCCGGTGACCGCTGAGCACCTTGGTCACCAGGGTCCACTTCTTGTCGTGCTTGACGAGGTAGCGGTCCAGCTTGCGGATGTTACCGAGGATCTTGTCCGTCTTGATGCGCAGCTCGGACATCAGTCGGCCCCGGGGCCTTCGTAGCGCATCTCCTTGTACTTGTCGGTCAAGCCGACGCGCTTATAGAGCCGCACCGCCGGGTTGTCCTGCTCGACATGGAGCTTGAAGTCACCCGCCGTCTCCTCGACGCTGCGCTGCATCAGCGTTCCGCCCAGGCCCTGTCCCCGGCTCTCCGGACGCACGGCGATGTAGACCAGGATATAGCGGGGGATGTAGCCGGACATACCGGTCTCGTTGAACACCACGGCGCCGACGAGCTCGCCGTCGACGTAGCCCAATAGAATGAAGCCGCCGCGCCCGGTGTCGGGCGAGAAGGCGTAATCAATGGAACGGCGGATGTCGGCCTTCGGATCGCCGAATTGACCCAGGGCGTGGTGGAGGAAATCCACCAGTTCAGCGATGGTCAGGTGACCCTGCAGTTGTTCTTCGCTGTCGACACGAATGATGTTCAAGCTGATCGACCTGCCTCCGTTTGTGGGTTGAAGTAGCGAGCAGTGGAAAAGGCATATCTCTGTCGGTAAAAGGGTGTATAGATAATAATACACTCCCCGGGGGAAGTCAAACGACGAACGGCGGGGAGAGACCCCGCCGTTCGTTTGGCAGATTCGCAGACTGCGCTCCTGTGCCGGTTACTGGCGCCCGGCCATCAGGAACATCATCGGGTTACGCGTCTGGATCCAGACCCGGCCCGGGCCGGAGAAGCGACAAACAAAGCCCTCGCCGGAGAAGAACAAAGACTTCAGACCCCGGGAGACCTTGGTGATCTTGAAATTGCAGGACTCGTCGAAGGCCACGATGTGGCCGGTGTCGACGACGTACTCCTCGCCCTCGCCGAGTTCGATCATGTGCACGGCGCCGTAAGCCGAAAGGAAGACGTCGCCGTGACCGGCGATCTTGAGCAGGAACAGGCCCTCGCCGGAGAAGAACATCTTGCCGCCGCCGAACTTGGTGTCGATGTCGATCTCACCGGAATCGAAGATGTAGGCGCCGGACTGGGCCATGATCGCGTTACCGGCCATCTGGAGCTGGATGATGTCGCCGGGATAGGGCGGCGCCAGGGTGACCTCGCCGCCGTTGGGACCAGCGCTGAAAGTGTTCTGGAAGAAGCTCTCGCCGCCGACCATCGAGCGCAGCAGCGACTTGCCGATACCGCCGCGACCCTTGGTCTTCATCTCCATGTCGGCGGACATGCTGACCATGGCTCCGGCTTCGGCGGTGACCTGCTCGCCCGGGCCCATCATGACCTTGGCCAGGGTGAAGTTGGGACGATAGAGGAGTTCGTAGTCCATGCCGGTCTCCCTTTGAGTTGTCGGTTGGTGTTCGACTAGCTTGCTGATGCTGACGACGGAAATCATGCTTGAAAGCCTACTGTCATTATAACCGGGGCCGGGGCAAGTTCCAAGACCGTTGTGCTACGAATATGATTGGCCGGTCATAACTGCTATGGGGTGTGCGGACACGATCGACGCCGGACCCCGGTAAAACAGCCGCCGGCGAGCACGGCGACGACGCCGACCCATGTCGCCGGAACTGGCACGGTTTTTGCGGAGGACGACCGTTATCATCGTGCGTAACGGTCGCCGAGATGCAAAAACCGTGCCAGTTCCGGCGGTTACCTGGGTGCTCGGTCTTTTACCGACAGCCCTGGGCGGCTGTTTTACCGGGGTCGAAAGCCAGTCCTTACCGCCAGGGGTGAAAGACAGGGCAGCTTCCCCAGACAGTCCTTCAAAGGCAGCCATACGATCAAGCTAATGGCGGTGTGTCGAACTCCCAAACAACCCTTGAGCATCGAGGAGCATCGAGCAAGGTTTGTTTACGGCGCGGGGCGGTTAATACCGGCCCCGCGCGGGAAACAAGGATAGGGTTGGCTAACGGCTCTGGGCTTGGGCCATCAGTTGGTAGAGCCAGGCGGGGTTGCGCGTCTGCAGCCAGACCCGGCCCGGGCCGGAGAAGCGACAAACGAAGCCCTCGCCGGAGAAGAACAGGGACTTGAGGCCCTTGGAGGGCTTGGAGACCTTGAAGTCGCAGGACTCGTCGAAGGCCACGATGTGGCCGGTGTCGACGACGTACTCCTCGCCGTCGCCGAGCTCGACCATGTGGACGGCGCCGTAGGCCGAGAGGAAGACGTCGCCGTGCCCGACGAGCTTGAGCAGGAACAGCCGCTCGCCGGAGAAGAACATCTTGCCGCCGCCGAACTTGGTGTCGATGTCGATCTCGCCGGTGTCGAAGATGTAGGCGCCGGACTGGGCCATGATGGTGTTGCCGGCCATCTGGAGCTGGATGATGTCGCCGGCGAAGTTGGGGGCGAAGGTGACTTCGCCGCCGTTGGGCCCGGCGGTGTAGTGGTTCTGGAAGAAGCTCTCGCCGCCGACCATCGAGCGCAGCAGGGACTTGCCTATACCGCCGCGGCCCTTGGTCTCCATCTCGATATCGGCGGACATACTGACCATGGCTCCGGCTTCGGCGGTCACCCGCTCGCCGGGGTCCAGCATGACCTTGGCCAGGGTGAAGTTGGGGCGGTACAACAGGTCGTACTGCATCGATCCTCCTTGGAATAGGCGGGGGTGGACTAGGCGACCGGACAACGATAACTCAACGGACGGGGGGCGGTCCAGTGAGCCCGAGGCGGGGAAGGATTCGACGTGGTATACTGGGCTGGCGCGATCGGCTTCGTCCGAAACGGAAGCCGCGTCCTGGGAGGTAAAGAAACGGGATGCCGAGTAACTTGTACCTTTGCCTGCTCTTACTGGCCGGACTGCCGACCCAGGCCCCGGCGACGGAGTTCGCCGAGCGCGAGGTCGAGTGCCCGGTCTGCGGCGAAAGCAGCGTTTACCGCCTGCCCCTCGAAGTGGACTCTAACGGCGGCGTCTCCACGGACCTGGCCGTCTACTCCTCGAACGGTGTACAGCCCTGGCGCTACTGGATCGCCTACTCACCGGAGTGCGGTTACACCGACTGGGTTGGGCGTTTCGCCGATCAGTTGCGTCCCGAGGAGGTCGAGTTCATCGAGGAGAGCTTCGGCGCCGCCGAGTTCGAGGGGATCCGCCGCGGCGAGTTGCCCCTCTGGGAGCGCTACCGCAATCTGTACCTGCTGGAGGAGTACCGCGGCGCCCCCGCCGTCGAGCTGGCCGACATCCTGCTCTGCGGTTGGTGGTGCCTGCGGCCGGAGAACGTCGAACGCGAGACGAGGCTGGCCTATCTGGGGGAGATCACCGAACTCCTAGGCGCCGCCCTGATCCGGGGCGAGGTTGGTGACGATCAACTGGCCGAGCGGGTCTACCTGATCGGCGAGCTGGAGCGCCAGGCCGGCGACGTCGTCGACGCCCGCCGCCGCTTGAGTGAGGCCCGCACCATGCCCGGAGTGGTCGATTCGGACATCACCGGTTTCATCGAGCGCGCCCAACTGCTCAACGACAGCCGCCCCCTGCGCCGCCGGGTGCTCGAGGGCACGGACGCCGTCGTCAGTCATCCCGACGACGCCGCAATTTACGACCTCGCCGTCGACTGCTGGACATTCCTGGAGGGGAATCCCTCCCAGGTCGTCGACCGCGGCGACGCCGCCCTGGCCGCTTGGTTTTACGGCGAGCGCCTCGGGCGGCCCAGCGCGGAGCTGGCCGAGTGGCGCGCGCGCTTCGAAACCGCCTACGCCCTCGAACTGGAAACCCGACCCCTCATATACGCCGCGGACGAGCTGGGCATCCTGGAGCGGCTGGCCGCCGGAGAGTGCGCGTGCGACGACTGACCCCCAGCCTGACGATACTGATAGTCTGCCTGACGGCGTCGGCCGTTCCCGCCCTGGACTGTCCCCACTGCGGCGGCGCCTTGAGCGCGGCGACGGCCGTCGTCCGCGAAACCCCGGAATACGACCTCTACGGGCTGGAACCCGGTCTGCTCCCCGGCCTGACGACGCTGCGTTACTGCACGAGCTGCGGCTGGGCCGGGAATGATGCGACGGCGGGCGCTACCCCCGTCCCCTCCACCGTTGCCGATTGGCTGGCCGCCAACGAGCCGCCCGACTGGACTACCGTTTGCATCGCCGTGCGCGCCGCCGCTCTGCTCGAGGTCGCCGGCGGCGGGGATTACGACCTCGGCCTGGCCTGGCTGCGCACCGCCTGGGCCGCCCGTTCCGCCGAGGACGCCGCTCTGCAGGAGTTCGCCTACGAGCGGGCCTACGAGCGCTTAGTCGCCTACGTCGCCGATCACGCCACCGGATCCCGGCTGCCCTGGGCCCGCTACCTGGCCGGGGCCTGCGCCGAACGGCTCGGCCGCCCGGGCAGCGCCCTGGCCCACTACCGCGCCGCCCAGTATATGGGCGATCTGCCCGCCCTGCTGCGCTCCCTGGTCAACGAACGCCTCTACCGGCTCGAGGGTTGAGTAAGCCGCGGCGGGGACCTTTGAAAACAATCCTGAACGGCTGAACCGCCCCCGGACCGCCGGAACCGGCACGGTTTTTGCATCTCGGCGCCCGTTACCGACAATGTTAACGGTCGGCCTCCGCAAAAACCGTGCCGGTTCCGGCCCGCGCGGTCGGCGGGGCTACGCAAGCCCCCGGCGGCGGTTTTTCAAAGGTCCCCGTCCGTTTCGCGGGGCCGGGTATTATCTGCGCGTTGCGCCCCGGCGCCCCGTTGTTTACAATAGAAAAATCTGACGCCGCCGTTCTCCGCCGGTTAACCGGGATCGTACTTGATGGCCGACTACCGTCCCAGCCCGCGTAAAGAAGATTCCGTCAGGGACTTCCTTCAGCGCAAGTTCACCTTCGCTCCGACGCTGCGTCAGCGGGTGGACCGGCTGCTCAAGCGTATCTTCATCTTTTCCTCGATCGCCGCCCTCGTCGGCCTCGTCGTCGAGTACGGCTTCTACCCCGACGACTTCCTGCGCACTGTCATCCACGTCGTCGAGTACGTCGTCATCCTGATCTTCGCCCTGATCCCCTTGGTGCGTCTGGTTTTCACTCATCACCGGCTGTCCTACCTCAAGGAGCATCTGGCCGATTTCATCCTGCTGGCGGTCTACGTCATCTACCTGATCGCCACCGGCCGGGTGCACTCCGTGGCCACGGATATCTGGAGCGGAGGGCAGCCCGAGACCTCGCCCGAGCTCCTCGTCGGCCAGATGTTCATCGCCGCCAACCTGATCCTGCACTTCGTCCGCGGCAACCGTACCCTGACCTCGATGTCCGAGCGCCCCGTGCGCTTCATCGTTTTCAGCTTCCTGGCCGTCATCGGCACGGGGACCCTGCTGCTCTCCCTGCCCCGGGCCACCGTCGCCGGCTCTATCCATCCCATCGACGCCCTGTTCACCTCGACCTCGGCCACCTGCGTCACCGGTCTGATCGTTCTCGACACCGGCGCCGACTTCACCCGCTTTGGCCAGGGCGTGATCATGTCGCTGATCCAGATCGGCGGCCTGGGCCTGATGAGCTTCACCGCCTTCTTCTCGACCATGCTGGGCATCCGGGTCAACCGCAAGGAAGTCGCCCTCTACTCCAAAGCCTACGAGGCCGACACCGTCAATACCGTTCGGCGCCTGCTGGTCTATATGTTGCTGGCCACGCTGCTGATAGAGCTCCTCGGCTTCGGCCTGCTCTACCAGACCTGGGAGCCCGGCTTCCCCGACAAGAGCGAGCTTCTGTTCTCCTCGGCCTTTCACTCCGTCTCCGCCTTCTGCAACGCCGGTTTCTCCCTCAACTCCACCAGCATGGAGGGCTACACCGGTTCCGTCGGCACCAACCTGATCATCTCGACCCTGATCATCCTCGGCGGCCTGGGCTTCATCGTGCTGATGAACCTGACCAGCTACCGCTTCAAACCCAAGAAGGGCCAGCCGCGCAGCCGCCTGACCCTGCAGACCAAGCTCGTGCTGGTGGTCAGCGTCATCCTCATCGTGCTGGGGTGGGTGATGATCACGCCCCTCGAATGGGGCCACTCCTTCGATCAGGCCGGACTGGGCTTCGGCGAGAAGGTGATGGCCGGCTACTTCCAGTCCGTCACCACCCGCACCGCCGGCTTCAACACCGTCACCATCGGCAACATGCTCCCCGGCACCCTCTTCGTCATGATCGTGCTGATGTTCATCGGGGCCAGTCCGGGCTCCACCGGCGGCGGCATCAAGACCTCGACCTTCGCCGTCATCATCCTCAACTTCTGGGCCGACCTGCGCGGCCGCAACCACGTCGAGGCCTTCAAACGGGAGATACCCCCCGATGTGACGCGACAAGCCCTGGCCGTCCTCGTCGGCGCCGTGGCCTTCTGCGTCCTCGGCTTCTTCCTCCTGTTGCTGTTCGAGGACCAGCCACCCCTCGAGCTCCTCTTCGAGACCGTCTCCGCCTACGCCACCGTCGGGCTCTCCACCGGGGTCACGCCGCACTTAACTTACGCCGGGCGGCTTGTTATAATACTCCTGATGTTCGCGGGCCGGGTGGGACCGTTGTCCCTGGGCTTGGCCATCGGTAGAAGACACATCGAGGGCAGGTATCGGTATCCCGAGGGCAGGATCTCAATCGGTTAAACCAAGCTCCTGTAGCACGGAGTCTTCGATCCCGCTGGTGCGAAGGTATCTTCAGGCTTTTATGCTATTTCTTTTAGGGAGGTTAAGTTTTCATGTGTAATACAATGCAATCATTTTTCACTGCATTTCTTGAGTTCCTAGACCACACTAGAGAATATATCTCTACAGATAATGGACAATGGAAAATTAAAGGCTTAATAGATAATGAAAGCAATATATTTAGCTTAACAAATGATACAAAACTTATCTCAAAAATCATCGAGCTTCATCTTCTGCCAGAATTATTTAGCTTTGCACGTAGTATTAATTATAGTATTGAATTACCAAGACATCAGAATCATTATCCTGACTTAACATTTATTAATCTTCACGATGAAGACATTAAATTTGCTGTTGATATTAAAACTACATATAGGAAAGATAGTAACCCTAATTTCTGCAATGGCTTTACTCTCGGTTCTCATGGAAGATATTTTAAAGAAAGAAATTGTACAAAGAATATAACATACCCCTATAATGGTTATTTATCTCATTTTTGCTTTGGAATAATATACTCTAGGACCGTTAATGTAGACAATGTACAATCAAAATATCGATATGAACAACTTGGTGTTATACAATCTATAATAAACTCATTTGATTTATTTTTCTGTGAAAAATGGAAAATAGCAAGCGACAAAGCTGGTAGCGGTAATACTGCTAATATTGGAAGTGTTAAATATATAGATGATATACTAACATGTAATGGGGTATTTGTAAACTTGGGTGAGCATATATTTGATGACTATTGGGTTAACTATAACGAATTAAATATAACAAAAGACGATGGTACTTTTAAAAAGCTAAGATGCATTGAAGATTATATGGACTATAGGAGTTTAGATAGAGGGTTGATAAATAAACCCAATAGACATTAGCATCAGGAGTTATTATGTCAACAGTTAAGGTGCCACCAATAAAGTGCCAAGGAATAAAAACAAAATTAGTTCCATGGATTAAGTATATAATTGACTGGAACGATGATGGAATATGGTACGAACCATTTATGGGTTCTGGTGTAGTTGGCTTTAACATTGCCCCCAAGAAGGCTATATTCAGTGATATAAACCCACATATAATACAATTATATAATGAAATAAATAATGACCATATAACCCCTTCTGTAGTACGTTCTTTTTTGGAGGGCGAGGGTAATAAATTACATAGTAAAGGAGAGGACTACTATTATCAAGTTAGGGAACGATTTAATAAATATTATGATCCTCTTGACCTTCTATTTCTAAGTAGATCATGCTTTAATGGTATTATGCGATTTAATAAATCGGGTAAGTTTAATACACCATTTTGTAAAAAAGTTAATCGTTTTAGAAGTGCTTATATAACAAAAATAACAAATCAAATACGATGGCTTTATAGTTTAATGAAAATTAGAGACTGGCAATTTATTGTTAGTAGTTATGAAAGCATACTAGGAAAAACCAATATTTGTGATTTTGTATATCTAGACCCTCCTTATCATGGGAGATATGCAGATTATTATACAAAGTGGACATTAGATAACGAAAATAAACTATATAGTATATTGACTAATATTAAGTCTAAATTCTTACTTTCAACTTGGTATAAAAACAAATATAGGACAAATGAAATTGCAATTAAATATGAAAAAAGCTTTAATATATTGAAACGTAAGCATTTCTATCATATTGGAGGTTACGAAGAAAACCGAAACGAAATGATTGAGGCTCTAATAGCTAACTTTGAACCGAATGAGGGCTACGAAAAAAAGAAGGTTTGTGGTCTGCAATTATCCATATTAGACAACTAAAGTTTAACTTTTAGGATAACCCATGCGCTCATACTCGGTCATCGGTCTCGGTGAGTTCGGCATGTCCGTGGCGCGGATGCTCTCCGACTTCCAGCGCGACGGCATCGCCGCCTACGACATCGACGTGCGCCGCGTCGAGATGCTCAAGGAATTCGTCGCC
>WJLX01000049.1 GCA_014728225.1 Candidatus Coatesbacteria bacterium
GAGGTGGACCGTTGCCGCCGCACCAACGGTCGCCGAGATGCAAAAACCGTGCCAGTTCCGGCTCGCTCGGGTGTTAGGTGACGGGCCCGGGCGGCGTCGTTTTTCAAAGGTCGGCGGGCGGGCGGTCGACCTGACCGTCGGTGATGATCCGTTGGACGAGGCTCCGCGGGATCTCCTCGAAAACGGAATCCGGCGCGGGCGGCTCATAGAACTCCGGGAGCAACCGTTTGGTTTCGTCGGCGGCGACGTAGAGCGGTTTAGCAACCAACTCCAGGGCTTCTGCCAGGCGGCGGGTGCCGACCTTGTTGACGAAGAGGTTGGTGGTCAGTTTGTCGGCGCCGCTAAGCGCCAGCTCGGCGCGGTTGACGGCGCCGAGGAGGTCGTCGTCGGCGACGAGCTCGGCGTTGAGGTCGGCCCGGCTGAGCTCTTTGGCCGCCCTCAATCCCTCGCCGCCGGGTCCCGAGTGCAGACAGAGGATCAGGACCGGTTCGAGAGCGGCAAGGAGTCGCAGCACCGTCGAAGAGCGGGAGATGGTGACGATGCGGCGTCCGCAACCGATGATCCGCCGGCCGCGGTCGTTGATTATGCTTTGCGCCAGGGAGGCTCGCTGACGTAGTTGGTTGAGCGCGGCGGCGGGGTCGGCGGCCTCCCGCAGCGTCCGCCCGAGGTTGAGCAGGGGGGCCATGTCCCGCCGACCGGCCAGCAGGCGACGGCCCAGCTCGGGCAGTTCGGCGGGCGGCAGGCGCTCGGCCACCAGCAGGGCTCGCTGGTAGAGTTCGGCGGCGCCGGAGCCGTCGTCGTTATCGATCCGTTCCAGCTCTGCGTCAAGCCAGCTCGACGGCGCCATCGCCCGCCTCCCGCTCCCGGGCCTCCCGGCGCAGGGCGCGCCAGCGGCTGAAGAGGATCAACAGCGCGCCGAGACCGGCGATCCAACCCCCGACGGCCAGGCCGAACCAGGCCCCGGTAACCCCGGCGACGCTGACACCCAGCCAGATGGCGCCGGGCTCCAGGGCCAGACGGTGGGCCACCGTGGGCAGCATGGCGTAAAAGCCCTGGTTCATGGCGTTGAAGTAGCCGTTGGTCAGCAGCACCAGGGCCACGCAGGGCAGAGCGGAGGCGGTGAAGAGGACCAGGGGGCGCCCCGCGGCGACGACGTCGGCCGATTCGCTGAACAGCCCCATCCAAAACTCGGGGAACAGGGCCAGCAGTCCGGCGATCCCCGCGGTGATCGATACCGTGATCCAGGTGGTGTCGATCGAGGTCTGCCGGGCGCGCCGGGGCATCCCGGCGGCGTGGCACTGGCCGATCATCACCATCGCCGCGTTGTTGAAACCGATGGCCGGCAGGTAGGCCAGGTTGAACAGGCGTTTGCCGACGCCGAAGGCCCCGACCACCGCCGTTCCCAAGGGGGTGATGATGTAGAGGATGACCTGCATCGCCACGGGCACCACGGTGCGCTGGATGAAGCCGGGCACGGCCAGACGCCACAAGCGACCGAAGACCTGCTTGTCCCACCCCCGGGAAGCGAGGCGCACCCGGATCGGCCCGCGCTTGGCCAGCAGGTGGATGAAGATCACCGCGAAGCCGATCACCCGGCTCAGCGCCGTGGCCAGGGCCGCCCCCGTGACGCCGAGACGGGGGAAGAACCAGATGCCGAAGATCAGCAGCGGGTCCAACACGGCGTTGATGCCCACGGTCAGCAGCAGGATGTAGAAGGGAAACTTGGTGTCCCCGGCGCCGCGGTACAGACCGGCGATGATCATCTGCCCCAGAATGGCCCAGACGCCCCAGTAGATGGTGGTGATGTAACCGTGGGCCCGCTCGACGACGCCGGCGGCCGCCCCCGTCGACGAGAGCAGGGGCCGGGCGATCGACAGCCCCAGCGGCATCAGCAGCAAAGTCAGGCCCAGCCAGGCCGCCAGGACGTAGAGCACGGTACGGTCGGAACGTTCCTGTTCGCCGCCGCCGATGTAGCGGGCCAGTACGGCGCTGGCCGCCGTGTTGGTCCCCGCGCCGGCGGTGATAATCAGAAAGTGCAAGGGGAAGCACAAGGCCACCGCCGCCAGGGCCTCCTTGCCCAACTGACCGACGAAGATCATGTCGACCACGCCCATCATCGAGTTGAGCAGCATCCCGCCGGCCATCGGCAGGGCCAGCTTGAACAACGTCGGGCGCAGCGGACCGCCGAGCAGGTCGGGCCGTCGGGCGCGCTCGGGACGGCGGGGTTTGTCGGTCAAGGAAGCCTTCCGGCGGCGAGCGTAGAGTCAATTGTAGCACAGTCGGCCGGTTCCGCCCTTAGTAGCGGTAACCCGCGCTTTCATCGTCGTCGACGGCGACTCCCAGACCCAACACCAAACGGTTGACGAAGTTGAAGTAGGCCGCCGTCTGGGCCGCCTGCAGGATCTCCTTCTCGCTCAACCCCGCCTCGCGCAGGCCTGCCACGTCTTCCTCCACCATCTCCTGGGGTGTGCGCGTCAGCTTGAGGGCGTAGTCGACGATCCGCCGGGCCTGTGGCGGTAGCACGGCACTGTCGGGATCGGCGGCGAAGGCCGCGACCACCTCGGCGTCCCGCCAGTAGAAATCCAGCGCCCGGGCGTGATGGGCCACACAGTAACGGCAGCCGTTGGCCGCCGAGACCGCCACGCCGATCAGCTCCCGCGTCGGCCGGGCCAGACCGCCGGGGGCGAAGACGGCGGCCAGGTAGAGCTCCAGATGCGCCGCCAGACTGCGCGGGTCCAAACTCTGCAACTCCAGCACCGCGGCCACCTTGCCGCGCTCCCCGCTGATGCGCTCATAGACCCCTTGTAACTCACCTGTGGCCGCAGCGGGCTCGATCGTCTCGATCCAGGGCATCTAGTCTCCTTCATCTTCGGCTTGAATGCAAAGCGCCGTGCACCCGCGCGATTAGTTGAAAAACGAACCTCTGCTTCGGCGCTCAAGCCCCGATTTCAGGCGCCGGAACCGGCGGTGAAATCCCTCACGGTGTTGGTGAGAATAGGCGATCGTTTTTATCAACGACACTCTTTGACACTCTTTGCGCTGGATGGCTAGTAAAAGGGCCCCGTCAGACGGGGCCGCTCGGGGGAGCAGAGGCGCTCAGGCCGGTCGGACGGCGAAGAGCTTCTGGCCGTACTCGACGGGCTGGGCGTTTTCGACCAGCACCTCGGCGATGACGCCGTCGAACTCGGCCTCGATCTCGTTCATGACCTTCATCGCCTCGACGATGCAGACGATGGTGTCGGCATTGATCCGGTCACCGACCTTGACGTAGGGCTCGGCGTCGGGGCTGGAGGAGGAGTAGAAGGTGCCCACCAGGGGAGCGGTGATGTAGCGCAGCTCACCGTCGTCGGCGGCCGGGGCGCTGGGTTTTGTCACCTGGGCCGCAGCGGGTTCGGCGGCTTCGGCGACAGGCGCAGCGGCGGGTACCGCTCCCGGAGTCTGTTTGAGTGTAACTGAGCGGAAAAGGCCCTTGATCTGGAGCTCGGCGAGTCCGGATTCGCGGAAAACCCGGATCAGCTCCTGGAGTCGTTCCCGATTCATCGCCCTCCAACCCGGTTGGCGCGGTCCCGTTGCGGTCCGCGTCTGGGGTGTCCCGGCGGCGCCGGTTAGTCCTTGACTCTGGTGACGTACTGGCCGCTGCGGGTATCGATACGGATCCGTTCGCCCTCTTCGATGAACAGAGGCACCTCGATGACGGCTCCGGTCTCCACGGTGACGGGCTTGGTGGCTCCGGTGGCCGTGTCGCCCTTGAGCCCGGGGTCGGCCTTGGTGACCAAGAGGTCCACCGCCGTGGGCAGGGCCACATCCAGGGGGTCGCCCTCGTAGAACAGGATCGAAATTTCCAGCCCCTCGGTGAGCCAGTTGACGGCTTCACCGAGCTGCTCGGCGGTCAGGCGCAGCTCGATATAGGTCTCCTGGTCCATGAAGCAGAAGAACTCGCCGTCGCGATAGGTGAAGGTGACGTCCTTGTCGTCGAGGGTGATGTCTTGCAGCTTCTCGCTGGTGCGGAACTTGTGCTCGAAGATGGCCCCGGACTTGAGGTTCTTGAGCTTGGTCCGGATGAAGGCCGGTCCCTTGCCGGGCTTGACGTGCTGGAACTCCACGACGCTGTGCGGTTCGCCGTCGTAGAGGAATTTCAGCCCGTTGCGGATGTCCGAGGTCGAGATCAAGGGCGTCTCCATTGAGGCGTAACCCGTCAGAGACCGGCGCTTAGCACACGGGCGCAGGCGGCCGACCGGGAGCGTTTGTTTTGATAAAAGGCATTCTATCACAGGGCCCCGGTCGGGGCAAGCGCGGTTGGTGCGTCAAAACGGCAGACCCGGCCGTCGGGATGGTGGAATTGACAGCCAAACCCGGTAACTAATATGGCGGCTCGTCTGACTGTAACATATCTGTTATCAGCCTGTTAGCAAGTTGATGCCTTTTGGCACGACTTTTGCATATAGTTTGGGGCGAGTGATGATTTGTTTCTGACGAGTCTGTTTGACATCTCACAACACGACAACCCCAGGGAGGAGAAAAGCGATGGCTATCATGCGTTGGAAGCCCAGCCGTCACTGGATCGATCTCCGCGATGAGGTCAATCGGCTGTTCGAGGACTTCGTCGGCACCCGGACCAAGAGCGGCGAGGACGTCGTCTGGGCCCCGCGGGTCGACATCTGCGAGACCACCGATGAAATCCGCGTCCGCGCCGAGCTGCCCGGCGTCTGCGCCGACTGCATCGACGTCGACATCGAGAACAACACCCTGATCATCCAGGGCGAGAAGCAGCAGGAACAGAACGAGGAAGAAGAGAACTACTTCCGTGTCGAGCGCGTCTACGGCAAGTTCATGCGCAGCTTCGCCCTGCCGCAACGGGTCAAGGCCGACCAAGTCAAGGCCAAGTTCAAGGATGGTATCCTGCACATCACCATTCCCAAGGCCGAAGAGGCCAAGCCGCGCAAGGTCAACATCGAGATCGAGTAACCCCGGGCTGCTGTTGGATGCGGGGGGCGCATCAACGCCCCCCGTTTTAGCTAAACAAGCCGGCGGGCTTGACAGCGATGGATTATTATGCAAGATTGCGCATGTAGTTCACTGCCGACGACACCGACAACCCGACGAGGGCGGCCATGATTACCTACACCTATCGCTGCGACGATTGCGGCCAGACCTTCGAGGCGCGCCAGCGCATCACCGAAGACCCCCTGACGAAGTGCCCCGCTTGCGGCGGAGCAGTCAGACGGCTGATCTCCGGCGGTCTGGGCACACTCGACGTGGCCCACGATTCCAGCAAGGCCTGCTCCTCCGGGGGCGGCTGAGGCTTTTCCTTCTAGGTCGCTTCCCAGGCGACGGGGCGTCCGGAGCGGACGCCCCGGTTTTTATGCGTGCTTGCTGAGCGCTCGGCTCGCGCGGGCGAGCCGCGGGCTTAACCGGTCCGGGCCGCCGTGCGCCGCGGGCCGTCACGGTTCTTGCATTCACGCCGGCCCGTGGCCGGCGTGGCAAGAACCGCGCCGGCCCTTTCAAGCGTGACCACTCCAAAGGCGACGAGACGGGTTCAACCCGGCCCAGCAGGCTGCGGACGGTGACCCGCCGCCGTCGCCGTGCTATAATGCCCCTCTGACATGCTTGACAGAATCAAAGCTATCGCGGAACGCGAGGGTCTGCGCTGGACAATGACCGTCGTCGGTCTGCTGGTCATCGTCCTGGCGGGTACGCTGCTGCGCGCCGGGTTGTGGACGGAGGATCCGGCTCTGGTCTCCGACGCCGCCCTGCGCTTCCGGCTGGCGAGTTACTTCGCCGATCCTGACGGGGCGCCGGCGGACTGGCCGGAGGCCGATCCGCGACTGCCGGAGGGTTCGCGGCCGCGGGAGGAGTTCCTGCTGACCCAGGACGCCCTGGTCGGCTGGAGTTATCGCTGGTTCCACGATGGTTACGCTGAGCGGGCCTTCGTCGACCATCTGCGGTTGTTCACCTCGCTGACGGGCTCCCTGGTAGCCGTGGGCGTCTTTCTGTTGGCCCGGCTGTTGTGGCGGCGGCGCTGGGCGGCCCTGTTGGCGGCCCTGGTCGCCTGTCTGGCTCCGGCGCTGTTGGCCCGTTCCGTCGACGTCTACCTGCGCGAGCACCTGGCCCTGCCGCTGATCCTGCTGGGCTGGGCGGGGGTGCTGGGGGTGATCCGCGCCCTCGGCGACGGCGAGCCGCGCAGCGGGAAGACGACGACCTGGTCGATCGTCGCCGGCTTCGGTCTGGGGGCGGCCCTGATCGTCTGGCATCTGACGGGCTTCGTGCTGACGGTAACGGCGCTGCTGCTGGCCGCCTACCTCGTCTGGCGGGCGCCCCGCTGGTACGCCGGGGGCGAGGCGGTCCGGGTCCGGGCGTTGGGCGTTCTCAGCGCCGTGCTGGGGGCAACGACGCTGGTGTTGTCCCTCGTCGCCGCGCCGTTGCGCAGCAAGGGTTTCTACCTGGCCCCGGCCACGATTGTCTTCGTCGTCTGCGCCCTGGTGCTGCTGGTCCCCCGGCTGGGCCGAGCGCTGCTGAGCCGACGACGGTGGACGGTCCTGGCCGTCGTCGGCGGGGCGGGGCTGCTCTTGCTCGCCGGTCGGCTGCTGGGGGTGGGTCACGGCGGAGAGTTCAGTCATATTTACGAGCTGCTGGCGGCCAAGCTGGGTCACCTGGGCGGCAAACCGGCGGACCCGGCGGAGCTTAACTGGATCGTCTCGTCGCTCTGGAGCGGCCCCTTCGCTTCGCCGGAGCCCTTCGAGGCCCTCTACTCCTTTTGGCTCCTCGGCCCCCTGGGGCTGGGCGGAGGACTGTTGGCGGCGCTGCGCTTCAAGCGCCGGGAGCTGGGCGATGAAACGCTCTGGCTGCTGGTGCTGACGGCGGGCTTCGTCATCGCCTGGCTGTTGTTCAAACGCCTGTCCGTCTTCGCCGCTCCCCTGCTGGCGATCCTGGGGGCGGGGGTACTGACCTGGGGCCTGCTGCGCCCCTGGCTGGGTCCTGTGTTGTTCGGCCTGGCCGGCGGGTTGACGGTCTATCAGTCGGCGGCCCTCGACGTCCACAATCCGGTCAAGGAGCTGTTGGCGGGGATCGCCGCCCCGACACCGGACTGGCCCGACGATCTGGGCGGCGAGCTCAAGGCCGTCGCAGGCTGGCTGGACGAGGAGACGCCGCCCGGTTCGCGCTTCGCGGCTCCCTATAACATCGCCGCCATGCTCTACGCCCGGACGGAGCGGTCGACGGCCCTGCACTCGATCTGGGAGACCCCCCGGGCGCGGGAGCGCGCCGCGGCCTTCAGCCTGGCCCTCTACGCCGACGAAGACGAGCTGTACCGCCTGCTCGACGACTGGGGCGTCGATTATCTGGTACTCGACGCCGCCGGCGTCCTCGACGACGGCCCGGAATCGAGCCGCTACGCCGCCGACGCCCTGAAACCGGGCGCGGATGAGGCGGCCTATCTGCTGGGGACGAACCCGGCGGCCACCGAGCGTTTTACCTTGCTCAGGCAGACGGACTCCTTTCGCATCTTCAGTGTGGGCAAGACTGCGGCGACGAACTGCTTCTACGGTGAAACCGCGGAGCTGCGCCTGACCGGTCTGGACCGGGACCGGCGCCCCGTCGGCGACTACAGCCCGCTGTTCGATCCGGAGTCTCCGATCGTCCTTCGAGCCGCGAGCCGCCTGGAGCGCCTGGTCGACGCCGTCGCCGATTACAACGCCGCCGTCGAGCTCTATGAGACCCAACGCCACGCCGCCGCCGCCCGTCAACTGGAGGCCGTGCTGGCCGATTTCGGCGATCTGCGCCGTAGCTCCTACCTGCTGGCCGAGTGCCGCTACCACGCGGGCGATCCCCGCAGCGCCCGTGCGGCCCTGGAAACGGCCCTGGAGCACCATCCCGGCGATCTGGACGTGCTGATCCTGCAGGTCAAACTGCGGGCCCAGTTGTGGGATATCGACGGCGCCCTGCGCCAGACCCGGATGCTGCTCGAGCGCCTGCCCGACGAGCCCCGGCTGCACTATCTGCTGGCCGATCTGAACGACGCCCTGGGTCGGCGCGACAAGGCGGCGGAACTGCGCGGCCAAGCACAACGTCTGGAAGGTGAGTCATCGTGAAGCGCGACCGTGTGATCATCCTCGGCGGGGGGCTCTGCGGTCTGGCCGTCGCCGACGAGCTGGGCGCCGCCGGCGTTCCCGGCCTGGTGCTGGAGGCCGCTCCGCAGCCCGGCGGACTGGCCGGCGGCTTCAGCGACGGCGGCTACCGTTTCGACTACGGCCCCCACCGCTTCCACACCCCGGACCCGGTCACCCGGGATTACTTCCTCGGCTTGTTCGCCGACGGCGAATATCTGACCCCCCGGCGCAAGAGCGAGATCCAACTGGTCGGCAAGCGCTTCGCCTATCCGCTGGAGCTGGGCGACGTGGTGCGCAACCTGGACCTGGTCGACAACGCCCGGGCCTTTCTGGATTATCTGGTCTCCTTCGCCCGCAACCGGCTGGCCGCCCCCGCGGAAAACAGCTTCGAGGACTGGGTGGTCAACCGCTTCGGTCGCACACTCTACGACCTCTACTTCGGTCCCTACACCGCGAAGCTCTGGGGCCTGCACCCCTCGCGCATCTCCCTGGACTGGGCCGCCCAGCGGATCAGTCTGGTCAACCTCTTCGACGTCCTCAAGCGCCTGTTGTCGCCGGGCCGCGAGGACGAGCCGCGAACCTACGCCCGCGAGTTCCTCTACCCCAAGGCGGGCATCGCCGAGCTGCCCCGGCGCCTGGCCGCCCGGGCCGTCGAGCGCGGCGCCGAGGTGCGCTGCGACGCCCGGGTCATCGCCGTGTCGGCGCAGGACGACGGCTTCAGCGTCACGGTGCGCAAAGCGGACGGTTCGTCCTACGTGGAGACCGCCGGCGCCCTGGTGAGCACCCTTCCCCTGGCCGAGCTGCTGGAGGGTCTGGAGCCGCGGCCGGCGGCCAGCGTGCTGAGGGCGGCCCGGGGCCTGACCAGCCGCGCCGTGGTCTTCGGCCACCTGGGCTTCGCCGGGCGGACCCCCTCGGACAACCACTGGATTTACTTCCCCGAAGCCGAATACTCCTTCAACCGGATCAGCGAACCGGTGAACTTCGCTCCGAGCCTGACCCCGCCGGGCCGGGCCGCCCTGACCGTCGAGGTCAGTTGCGCCGTCGGCGACGAGCACTGGAACCGCGAGCGCGAGGGCTTGATCGGGACGGCCGTCGGCGGGCTGCGCCGGGCCGACCTCCTCGCCGTGCGGCCCGAGCGCAGTTGGCTGACCCGCCAGCCCCACGCCTACCCGGTCTACGACATCGGCTACGAGGAACGCCTGACGGCCTGTCTGAAAGCGGCCAACGCCCATCCGGCCCTCGTCACCACGGGACGCCAGGGGCTGTTCCGCTATGGCAACATGGACCACGCCCTGATCATGGGCCGCAAGGCAGCCCTCGTCGTCCTCGGGCGCCTGGACCGTGCCGCCGCCCAGGCCGTCGGTACGCAGAGCGAGTACTTCGGCTGAGCCGTCGCCGGGCGGGCTGTGCTAAGCTGTGCTAACATGGGATAGACGGATTGATGAACGAGCGCGCCACAGCTCCCGCCGCTCTGGTGGTGGTCAAGAGCTTCCCGCCGCTACGCACCGAGCCCAACACCGCCCGGCTGCTCAAGTACCTCGGTCGGCTGGCCCCGCGGATCGATGTTCTGCACGGCCTGCCCGGCTGGGGGGCGGCGACGGGGGCCTTGACCCGGGACGACGACCTGGCGACCCAACTGCCGCCGACGGTCCAGCGTCATCCCGTCAGCGTGGCCAATCCGCTGCGCGGCCTCAAGAACCTGCTGCGCGGCGGAGACGGGAACGATGAACTGGGGACACGGCGCCGACGGCTCTCGCCGCTCGGACGGCTCTACCGCTCCCTGCTGTTCATCCCCGACGCCGACTACTTCTGGATCTGGCCCGCCGTTCGTCACGGCTTGCGTTTGCTTACGGAACTACGCCCCCGGGTGTTGGTGACCTCGGGCCCGCCCTTCTCGACCCACCTGGCCGGTTGGGTGCTCAAGCGGCTGACCGGGGTGCCCTGGGTGGGCCACTTCCGCGACCTCTACACCGCCAATCCGCTCTACGTGCCCTGGAGCGCCTGGCGGGCCGCTTTCGACCGCGCCCTCGAACGTCGGGTGATCGGAGCCATGGACGCGGTGACCACGGTCTATCCGGAAACGACGGCGCTGCTGGAGCGGCGCTGCGGCAGGCCGGGCCAACGCTACCTCACCGTGCGCAACGGCTACGACGAAGCGGTCTTTAATGAACCGCCCCAACCCGCCGACGGGCGGGAAGGCCCCCCGGAGCAATTGAGCCTGGTCCACGGTGGCAAGCTGCTGGCCGATGACGCCGACGGCCAAACGGCCCATCGCCTGCTGGCCGCCCTGGCGGACCTGCTGGAACGCCGCCCGAAGCTGAGCGAGAACCTGCGGTTGACCCTGGTGGGCAAGGTCCATCCGAGCTATCGCCGGGTGGTGGACGAACTCGGCTTGCAGGAGACCGTCACCATCGCGCCGCCGGTGACCAACCGGGAGATGATCGCCCGCACCCTGGCCGCCGACATCAACCTGGTCATCCTCGAGGATTCGCCGCGCAACATGGCCACCACCGGTGGCAAAATCTACGAGTGCCTGCGCGCCGGGCGACCGATTCTGGGGATCATGCATCCCCGCTGCAGCGCGGCCCGGCTGATCACGGAGCTCAACGCCGGTCGGGTGGCACCCTACCGAGACACGGCGGCCATCTCGCGGGTCCTGGAACAACTCGTCGACGACCTCGGCTCCGGCGGTTTCGCCTACGGCGGCCCCGAGCGCGACACCTTCGTCACCCGCACCAGCTTCGAGCACCTGGCCGAGCGCTTCGCCGAGGTGTTGAGTTCGGTCTTCGCGGGGGTCGATTAAAGGATAGGTGCCGATTATCAACAAGCACATTCTTTGTCTGGTGCGCAATTTCCCGCCCCTGCGGACCGAGCCGAACACGGCGCGGATCGTCAAGTACCTGGGGCGGGCCGGTTGGCGTGTTGACGTGCTGCACTCCCGCCCCGGCTGGGGGGAGTCCCGGGGCTACCTGACCCGGGACGAGGCGCTGCTGGAGCAGTTGGGCGACAACGTCCATCCCCACCCGGTCACCACGCCCAACCTCCTGCGCGGTGTCGAGCAACTGCTGCGGCGGCTCGCGGGTGGGAGGGGCCGCGAGACCTCGGGCCTGGGCTCGCGGACCACCTGGCGTCGCGGCGGCGGACTGCGCGGCCTCTACCATTCGCTGACCATCCTGCCCGACGGTGGGCGGCCCTGGATGCTGCGCTGCCCGGTTCCAGCGCTGCGCCTGATCAGGCGGCTGCGGCCTTCACTGCTGGTTACCTCGGGACCGCCCTTCTCCACCCACCTGGCCGGGTGTTGGATCAAGAGCCTGACCGGAATCCCCTGGGTGGCCTGGTTCCGCGATCTGTATACAGATAACCCGCTCTATGTCGAGTGGAGCCCCTGGCGCCGCGGCTTCGACCGCGCCCTGGAGCACCGCGTCGTCGGATACGCCGATGCCGTGGTGACCGTCTATCCCGAGACCACGGAGCTGTTGCGCCGACGCTGCGCCCGACCGGGCCAACTCTACCGCACCATCCGCAACGGCTACGACGAAGAGATCTTTGCCGAGGCCTGCGGGCGGATCGAGGCTGAGCGATCGGACAACAAGCTGGTCCTGCTCCACGGCGGCA
>WJLX01000050.1 GCA_014728225.1 Candidatus Coatesbacteria bacterium
CCGCTCACGCTGGCTTCAAACGCAACTTCAGGCGCTTTATCAGAGAAGGGTCGTTCCGCTTCAAGCATCGCGACGACGAAAACACTCCCGACTACCCGCAGGATGCACTGCTCATCTGGTCCGCTCAGGTTACATGATGCCAAAGCTGATTGAGGGCGTCTCCGGCAGCGCTATGCGACGTTGAAGCCACGTAAGCCACGCCGCAGCAAGAACACCAACGTGCATGACCGGCTCGCTTCCAACCGCCGTTCTCAGCGATCAGTTATCGATATGCAGGGGTCCGCTGCCGGTGGGTGGCCCCTTAAGCAATATCAGTTAGGTCCGCCGCGCTCAATCCCGGGTCTCAGAGCGTGTCCGCAGCACGGTTATCAGGGCGCCGACGGCGGCCAGGGCGCCGCTGATCAGCACCCACCAGCTCTCGCCGTCGTACCTGCCCGCGGCCAGGGTGTTGACCAGAAAGACGACGGCGAAGGGCGGGTAGACCAGCCAGAAGGATCCTCCCAGCACCAGAGCGGCGCTGAAGATCAGCCCCAACAGGCCCAGGGTCGCCGCCAGCGAGAGGTCGGTGAACAGGCCGTCGACGAGGAAGCCCAGAAAACAGACCGCCCCGCCGGCGAGGATCGCGGCCAGACCGCCCAGAAATCCCGTCCCCAGCGAGCGTTCCACCGTCAGCGGCACCAGCCAGAAGCTTACCAGGGCGACGGCCAGGCTCATTGGCGCGAACAACAGAACGTACTTGACGATCACGCCGAATGACGGCGGGTCGGCGAGCAACAACTCGAGGGAGCCCGAACCGAGTATCCCCAGGGCCGTACCCGCGGCGACCAGGACGACGGAGCCCCACAGCAGGGAGCCGCGACGTCCTTGAAAGAGCTCCAGCCCGCCGCGCAACCCGCTAATCAGCGGCAGGACTATCCCCGCCCCAGCGACGAACAGCACCATGTAGCTGAGCAGGACCAGCTCGCGGTAGTCCGCCCCCAACACCCGACTCAACCATTGCAGCAGGCCCCAGAGGACCAGGAAAACCATCAACACCAGGATCACCCGACCCCAGCGCGGTCGCTCGCTGCTGCCTTCCATTAGTAGTTCATACCTCCGTCACAGTTTCGGTGATCCCAGGCTAAGAATCCGAACATGACCCGTCGGTGACACGACCCACGAACGTGGTGCGTTGCGTTTGGTCCGCTGCCGCCGGAACTGGCACGGTTTTTGCGGAGGCGGGGCGTTATCATCAAGTGTAGCGCCCGCCGAGATGCAAAAACCGTGCCAGTTCCGGCGGTTGTCGGTCGCCCACCGGCGGGTTACCGACGGGGCTTGTTCGAGGGACCGTCGGTTGTTCACTTGACGGCGATGGTCACCAGCTTGCCCGGTACGACCTTGAAGAATTTCACTTCTTTACCATCGGTGTAGCGGGCGACGTTTTCGTCGGCCAGGGCGATCTCGCGTATCGTTTCCTCGTCGGCGTCGGCGGCCACGGTTACCTGGCCGCGAATCTTGCCGTTGACCTGAACCGGCAGGGTGACGATGTCGGCCTCCAGGGCGTCCTCGTCCCAGGTCGGCCAGGGTCGGTCGTGGACCGAGGTGCTCTCGCCCAGACGGGCGTTGAGCTCCTCGCAGAGGAAGGGGGCGAAGGGCGCCAGCACGTCGACCAGGTCGCGCAGACAGGCGGCGACGACGGGATGGGCGCTTTCGGCGACTTCGCCGTGGGCCTCGTAGCCGTAGGTGTCGTTGACCAGCTCCATCGCCGCGGCGACGGCCGTGTTGAAGTGGATGCGCTCGATGTCCTTGGTGAACTTTTTGACTACCGCATGACGTTTTCGGTGTAGGGCCTTCAGCTCATCGTCCAGCGAGTCGGGATCGTACTCGGTCGAAGCCAGCTCCCAGCGGCCGTCGAAGAGCCGCCAGAGCCGGCTCAGGAAGCGATAGATGCCCTCGACGCCCTCCTCGGTCCACTCCATCTCACGGTCCGGCGGCGAGGCGAAGAGGGTGAAGATGCGCCCGGTGTCGGCGCCGTATTTATCGCAGACCGTATCGATGCCGACGACGTTGCCCCGGCTCTTGCTCATCGCCTTGCCGCCCAGGGTGACCATCCCCTGGGTGAACAGGCGCTTGAAGGGCTCGTCGACGGAGTGCAGGCCGGCGTCGCGCAGCGCCTTGGTGATGAAGCGGGCGTACATCAGGTGCAGCACGGCGTGGTTGATGCCGCCGATGTAGGTGTCGACGGGCATCCAGATGTCGGCCTGCTCTTTGTCGAAGGGCAGCTCGGCGCTGGGGGCGCAGTAGCGCAGGAAGTACCAGGAGCTGTCGACGAAGGTGTCCATGGTGTCGACCTCGCGCCGGGCGGGTTTGCCGCAGCGCGGACAGTCGACGGCCACCCAGTCCGCGGCCTCCTCGAGGGGGCTGATCCCCTGGGGGCGGAAATCGACCAAGTGGGGCAGCTCGACGGGCAGCTTCTCGTAGGGTACCGGCACCACACCGCATTTCGGGCAGTGAACGAGGGGGATCGGTGTGCCCCAGTAGCGCTGGCGACTGATGCACCAGTCACGCAGGCGGTAGTTGATCACCCGGCGACCGTAGCCCTCCCGCTCCATCATCTTGGCGATGTCGTCCAGCGCCGCCGTGCTCTCGCGGCCGTCGAAGGCGCCGGAGTTCGCCATCACCCCGGGCTCGACGTAGGCGTCGTTCATCGCGGCGGCCGTCAGGGTCTCCCCCGGCGGCATGATCACCGGGAGGATCTCCAGACCGTACTTGCGGGCGAAGGCGAAGTCCCGGGTGTCGTGGGCGGGAACCGCCATCACCACGCCGGTGCCGTATTCCAGCAGGACATAATTGGCCACCCAGATCGGCACCCGGCGACCGTTGACCGGATTGACGGCGTAGCGTCCGGTGAAGACGCCGACCTTCTCGGTCTCGTCGGCGGCGCGCAGGAAGCGGTCCTGGGCCAGCACCTCGTCGACGAATTGTTGCACCTCGGCTTCGTGTCCCGTTCCCTGCGCCAGCTTTTCGACCAGCCGGTGCTCCGGTGCCAGCACCACGTAGGTCATGCCGTAGACCGTATCCACTCGGGTGGTGAAGACGGAGAAGGCTTCGTCCAGCCCATCGATGGGCAGCTCGAACTCGACGCCCTCGGAGCGGCCGATCCAGTTGCGCTGCATGGTGCGCACCTGCTCCGGCCACTCGGGCAGCGCTTCGAGATCGTCCAACAACTCCTGGGCGTAGTCGGTGATCTTGAAGAACCACTGTTCGAGATGCTTCTGGGTCACCTTGCCGTCGCAGCGCTCGCAAAGCCCCCCGACGACCTGCTCGTTGGCCAGCACCGTCTGGCAGCTCGGACACCAGTTGGCCGGGCTGGCCTTGCGCTCCACCAGGTTCATCTCGTAAAGCTGCAAAAAGATCCACTGGGTCCAGCCGTAGTAGTCGGGCTTGGAGGTGTCGACCTCGCGGTCCCAGTTATAGGGGATCCCCAGGCGGCTCATGGCCTCCTTGAAGGTGGCGATGTTGGCCTGGGTCCACTCGTCGGGATGGATGTCGCGTTGGATGGCGGCGTTCTCCGCCGGCAGGCCGAAGGCGTCCCAACCCATCGGGTGCAGCACAGTATGCCCGTTGCGGTGGCGGTAGCGGGCGATGACGTCGCCGATGGCATAGTTGCGCGCGTGGCCCATGTGCAGCTTGCCCGAGGGGTAGGGGAACATATCGAGGACGTAGTACTTGTCCCGCGGCGGCTCCAGCCCCAGACGATCCGGCTGGGCGAATCGACAAAAACCCTCGCGCCAGCGGTGCTGCCAGCGCTCCTCCAAGCCGCGGGGATCGTAGTGCTCTGCAGGACTCATACTTGGACTCCGGGGGAAATGGCATGGGTGCCGCTGCTCAGGCCGGGTGTGGCGCGGTGACATCGACTGTGTGGTGCACCGGTGCCGGCGACCTTTGAAAACAGCCCTCGTCGTTTCGGCGGTCGTAGACTGCTCCACCGCCGGAACTGGCACGGTTTTTGCATCTCGGCGCCCGTTACGATTGATGCTAACGGTCGGCCTCCGCAAAAACCGTGCCAGTTCCGGCGGGGCGGCAGGTGGTTTTCACGGGGCGTTGGTTTCGTGTTTTCAAAGGTCGCCGGTGTGTTGTCGCAGATTGTACCAAACCGCCGTCCCGGGTTGTCGACGGCGGTTTTATGTAATGCGCGAAGAAGCTCTACCGGCCGTCAACCGTGGAGGGTGGGCGGCAGGGTAAGTCGGCGGCTGGCGCCGTAATCTTTGCTGGGTTTGACTGTAGATGTCTTCATGGTGGAGCAGCTCGGGTGGTTGTTTTCCGCTGCGGTGGCGGGCGCGTGGGCCTGAATATAGCCGACGTTCTCGTGGGTGTCAAGGCGGCGCTATTTCTTCTTCTTGTCGCCGTTGTCGTCTTTATTCTGGGGTTCGTCCCAGATGAGGATCGCGCCGCAGTTCTCGCAGTATTCGATTCCCTCGGTGCGGCGCACGCGCATGGACTTCGCGCTGGGGACTGAGACGAAGCAATTGGTGCAGACTCCGCCGGAGAGCTTGGCGACGGCGTGTTCGTGGTGGCGGCGGTAGAAGCGCTGGTAGTGCTGGAGGAGGTCCTGGCGGATCTTGGACTTCATTTCTTCTTTCCCGACGGCGATCTGTTCCAGCTCCTGGGAGATGCCGTGGATCTCCTCGGGGGAGAGTCCCTGCTCGCGCAGGTCCTCCAGCACCTCGCCGAGTCGGTTGAGCAGGCGGTCTACTTCCTGGAGTTTGGCGACTAGTTTTAGCTGTTCCTTCATTTGCTTCTCCCGCTTGATCACGGCGTCGGGCCGCTGCGTGTCTTCGCTTGATCGGAGGTTTGCCCCCGAGGCGGCCGTCTTCCCTTGGTAGCTGCTTTCCTAGTTTAGACAATTTTAGTCCCGGACGCCGTTAAATGCAAGCTGTTCAAAACCGCCACTTCCGTGAGACAACGGAGTCTCGTTTGCCGAGGCGGCACCGGGCGACGGGAACGTTGTCTTGCAGCATCCCTTCACCAATTCGGGTTGACGCCGGGGAAGTTTTACACTAATGTTTATCTGTCGGGTTTTACGTTGAACGATAAACAATGATCCAGGGTTCATTGTCAGATGGTTTTCGCCTATCCCCTCCAAGTACAACGGGTATCGGTGATTAATGAGCGCCGACCCGGCGTCGGGATCCACGGCGTTCAAATCCGACAACCCGGCCTCGAGCAACTACCGCGGTTCTTCTCACCCCCGCGGCCGGGAGCGATAAATGGTAAGCCGAGTACCCGCCGGACACCGCATCTTTTAAGAAACGTCGGCTCAAACCAACCCGGATTACGAGTAACACGGTCGGCGATGAGTAAACAGACGCCCCCTTGGACGGCGAACCGGTGGTAAACGCGGTTCCGTCGACTATGAGGCATCAACGAAGGGAGACCGACAGATGAAAAGGACTGTTGCACTGCTACTAGTATTGGCCCTCGGCAGCCTGGTTTTCGCCGCGGCGGGCATCTCGATACACTCGACCAATCCCCCGGCGGGTTCGGGTAACCTGGGCCTGGAGCCCCAACCGTTAATGGACCCCCAGGTCATCGTCACCGGCTCGACGATGTTCCTTGGTGCCGCCTGGTACTATCATTACAACAATGACGACGACGGCGATGACGATTACCAGGACGGGGAGATATATCCGGCCAACAGCGAGCCCCTGGAGCTGGTTTACAACTGCATGAACTATCTCATCGGAGAATCGGGCAGCGTGGCCTGTATGGGCGAGTTTTCACCCTACAGTCTCTCGGGACTGCAGACGGATTACTATATACCACGGTATGATCAGAACTACATGGAGTTTCTCGAGGAGAACCTCAACGGCACCAACCCGAACATGCCCAGCCCGCCCTTCAGCTGCAGTTACGACTTCGTCCAGGTCACCAACTCCGATCCCCTCACCGGCGGGGGCACTCCATACTATGATCTGCTGATGATCGGTGAGGAGTGGGCGCTCTACCCGACGAATTTCCTCCATGAGCGGGCGGAGTTGACCGCCTACGTCGCCGCCGGCGGCCGGATCATCATCGCCGGTTCCACCAAATCCGATCCGGTGACCGGCCAGCAGCTGATCTTCCTGCCGAAGGACCAGATCTGGATGTACGCCAGTACGGGACCCTTCAACCTCCCGCCGGTGCGGCCCGGACATCCGGTGGCCCAGGGGATCGATCGCGAGGAATGGGATATCCAGAACGAGATTTACGCTCACGTAGACAACTGGGACCAGCAGTATTACGTTGTCGTCTTCGAGGATGACGACGGCTATCCCACCCTACTCGTCGGCGATCTCGACGCCCAGGACGTGGCCCCGACAAGCTGGGGCGCCTTGAAAGCCTCGGTTTCCCAGTAGACCCGGCTTCCAGCTCGCTTTCGGGCTACCGGCGACGGTTTGGCGGATTGTAACCCCGCCAGGGCGTCGTCGGTTTTTCACCGGGTTTCCGTTGACTCGATCCGTCCAGACCGTGAGTGTTGCGGGCCGGCTCAGTCGATTGGACCTATCTAGATGGTCTCCCATTCAAACAGTAGTATGGCTTAACCGCAGCCTGAAGGCCCCTCGCTGAGACAGAGGCGCAACCACCGTCGGCGGTCCAGCCGACCCCTCAGCCTGCCGCAGCATCGAGCGGCCACGCCCATGTTCGCTGAGCAACTGCGGTGATTTGGCTCTGAGCCCTCGAAGCCTGTGTTGTCAATACACTCCCCCTGGTCCTTTCATGGTCGAGTTGACTAGGTGGTCTCTGACGATAACATCCGTCGGGACAACACCTTATCCATCGTCAGCGCTTCAGGAGTTAATCCTCAGCTCCAGGGCCAAGTCAGCCCGGATTGTCCTGGAGTTGGTGGTGAAGCTGAACTGAAGTAGCTATCCGACGCAATTATTGACGATTCGGCGGTTTAATCACCATTCCGCATTTGTTAAAGCTGCGGTTTACACTCATTTAACAATGTTTCGCACTTCGTTCATCCCGGACGGCCTGCGCCAATCCGGATCAGCCGACACTGGGTCAAGCTGCCGGGCGTGCATGGCAGACTCCCGGGGCACTATTCACTTTACCCGCCCTTTGCACCCAAGATCCGGCGCAATCTCCTGACGGATAGGCCTGCCCTGCGGTCCGGGACCAGTTAAAATGCGCTCATATCTCAAAACCGTTAACGAATTACCCAGTTATTAAAGAAACTAGTGCACCTTGCCCGCTACCTCCTCACCCCATCGCCGATATACCTGTTGCAAGCGTCACTTTTTCCCCCACCGCTTGGCGAAGGGATGAAAAATCGGTCCGGTGACACCTTGACAATGGCTTTCTCATCAGCTAAATTACTCTATGAATAAACGATGACAAAACCGAACTCCAACGAGCGAGGAGTGGATCATGTCGCGTCGTTTACTGTTGCTGTTTCTGTGTCTGGTCGTTCCCCTGTGGGCGGCTGGAGGGTTGTGCGTCAACTCCGCGATACCGCCGCGCACCGAGCAGGCGCCCCCGCAACCCAGTTGGGGTAAAGAGGACGACGTGGTGATCACCGGCTCGACGATGTTCATCGCCGCCGCCTGGTACTGCCATGAAACCAAAAACGGCGACGCATACCCGGCCAACCGCGAGGGATTGGATCTGGTTTTCAACTCCATGTTCTACCTGATCGGCAACACCGGCAACGTTGCTTGTATGGGCGACTTTGGTCAATACAGCCTTTCCGGTCTGCAGACCGGTTTCTACCTCGCAGATTACGATCAGAATTACATGGAGTTCGTCGAGGAGAACCTCAACGGCACCAACCCCAGCCTGCCCGGCAATCATCCCTACCACTGCAGCTACGATATGACCCAGATCACCAAGGACGATCCCCTGGTGCTCAACAATGAACCGCTCTACGATCTGCTGATGATCAGCGAGGAGTGGAAGATCGAAGACGGCGACAATTACCTGCACACCCGCCAGGAGATCAGTTCGTTCATCGCCGCCGGCGGCAAGGTGATCATCGCCGGCAGCACCAAGGTCGACTCGATCACGGGTACCCGCTTGAGTTTTCTGCCCAAGGATCAGATCTGGATGTTCGAGAGTGTGCTTGGCACCTTCCCCTTGCCCCCCGCCGATCCCGGTCATCCGATCGCCGCGGGGATCGACGAGGCAGAGTGGAACATCCAAAACGAGATCTTCTCCGTCATCCGCGACTACGACGAGAACTACTACTACAAGATCTTCAGCAACTCGAGCTTCCTCGATGGCAACTCCACCGTCCTCGTCGTCGGCGGCGACGAGTGGAGCGGGGTTCAGCCAACCTCCTGGGGGGCGCTCAAGGCCGGTCTGGCCGACTAGCAAGCCGTCAGTTGATCAATAACACCGGGGCCGACGGCCCCGGTTTTTTTAGCGGCATCGTCCACCCTGCTAGACCGACTCGCAGCGAATAGAGAGCAAAAGCTCAAATCGCGAAAACGGCTGAGAGAAGAGGGCTGGTAGAGGACATCTCGACCACTGTCGATAACGACTGCCTTCTGCAACTACTCGAGGAGCAACCCGAGACTGAAGGTGTTGAACCGTATAGTCTTGGTTACAAACCGCTTAGGTTGCTTGTGTCAATCTGTCACCGCCTCCCTGATAACCAGGCTGAGGTTGCGTTTGAAACCGCCGTGGTGGGCCTTTCGCCGGCGTTCGGCGTAGCCCCGGAAGTTCTCGAGGTCCTTGATATGCACCCTGCCAGTGGCCGGGGTCTTGTCATGATTGATGCGCCTGTGATGGAAGCCGTTGAATGAGACAGCTCGTTAGCGGCCTGTCAGCCGTCGGAGTGGACGCTCGAGTCCAGCTCGGCCTCCCGAGCCGCGGCGATGCGCTAGTGCTTGGCGACCGTACTGGGATGGACGCCGACCCTCTTGGCCTTCCCGGCTGCGGTTGCTTCAAGCCGAAGCAGCACGGCGATCAACCAGCGCTGTTCCAAGGCGCTCGCACGTCCGCCGCCCGTCGCCTAACCTGTAGTGATAGCGGTAGTTACACTTCGCACACTTGACGCGCCTGGCGGGATTACCCTTTGAGCCGGCGGCCACAGCGCCTCCTTTGCCCGTGACGTGGCGGCATCCCGTCAACTCTCGTGAAGACAAGACAATCACACATATGACGACCCATGGGCGTTAGGGTAGCCGAAAACCAACACCCCCCATTCAGGAGTCAATAGCTCCAGGAGTCAATGGCTCCAAAATACAATAGTAAGACTTCATTATTGAAGTAGCCGGGTCCGCTGCCAAGTGAACCCGGTTATTGACCCTTTGCCGCTTTGGAGCCCTGGCTAACCAGGCTCCCGGCCATAGCTGACGCCGGCCCGGTGGTTAGACCGGGTCGGCGATTTACTGCTTGACGGCACAGGCTTAATCCGCGTCGCGGACACCGAGCACGCTGTTGTAGATCCGCACCTCGTCGTTCTGCGGTCCGCGGCCTGTGGGATAATCCCCGGGGTCGCCGCTCTTGGGATCGCTGCGCAGGGCTCCGGCGCCGTGGACGTCGGTCCCCCGGTAGTCGACGGCCTTGCCGAAGCAGACGTAGACGGCGCTACGATAATCGTCGCCGTGGGTGGTCGCCGTCCAGCCCCAGACGTCGGGATCGCTGAGCTCGAAGAGGGGGTCCAGCGCCGGGTCGTTGCTGGAGTAGTCGATGATCGATTGCAGCTCCTTGGCGTCGGGCAGGCGCCAGTCGTCGAAGCCCGCCAGTTCGAGCCCCTCGGCGTAGGCCAGGGCCTCCTCCCAGTTGTAGCATTCACCGTCGTCGCCCCGCTGCCACATCAGCCCCGTCGATTGGTCGGTCAGCGTGCCGTCGCCGTTGTCGATGAAGACGCTTTCGCCGTAAGCCTCGCCCCGGACGCAGCGTACATAGGCCTCGAAGGGACTCCCGTCCGGGCCGTGCCGCGTCGGGTAGGCCTTGATGTGACCGTCGGCGAAATTGAAGCCGAAGGCCGCTTCATCGCCGGCGAAAACCAGGCCGACGTACAGATTGCTCGACCAGTACTGGCCGTCGATGTCCCGGTACGGCGGCCGGGGGTACTCGAAAGCGAAGTAGTCGGTGTCCAGATAGGGGGTCTGGGTCAGCATACCGCCGGAGAACAGGGCGATCGAAGTCAACTCCTCGATCGTCGGCAGGCGCCAGTCCTCGCAACCGGCCAGCTCGAGCTCCGCGGCGTAGTCGCCGGCCTCCTCCCAGCTCATCCGCCCGGCGAAGTCCTGTTGCCAGACCAGGCCGGTGTTGAGATCGGTCACCGTGCCGTCGCCGTTGTCCCGGTACGACGGCTGGACGCCGTCATACTGAGCGTCCTGTCCGTAGAAGGCCTCCCCGGAGCCCGGGGGGTTTATCGGGCCCGTGTTGTCGTAGCAGGTGCTCTGCTCGGTATCGACGACGGAACCGTCGCCCGCCGCCTCGCCGTCGCCCGCCGCGGCGACGCTGTCGCAGGCCGCGACCGCGAACAGGATCAGGGCCGGCAAGATGAACAGATATCGCCTGTTGGTGCGTCGCATCGGTATCCTCCTCGGATCGGGTTCAAACGCCTCGCGGCCGCTGCACCGCACCATCAGCTAAATGCAAGAAGTGTGCCAGTCGTTCATTATCAACAAGATGCGCAGTATGCACCCCGCGGAACGGCCCGTTGAGCCAGAACCGTGCATGATTTGCTGCGCCCAACGACCAGGGCCGGGCGCTGCGGGGCTCCGAGAACGTCCCGGACGCCCGGCTGAAGCGTCACCAGGCGATACAGCTTATGCTGCAGGCGGCGGCCCCGGCGCGGTTCTTGCCCGCGGGACGCCGACGGCGGACCGCGGAATGCAAGAACCGTGACGGGGCCGGGGCCGGGAAAGGGGAAAGCGCTGAGCGACGGAGGATAAAGCGCAACCGCGGGGGGTCGGCGAGCGGTCGGGAGGTGGGGGGACGACCGTCCGCGCGGAACTGAGGGTGGCTTGACGAGGAGAGCGGTTGTCTACCTACCTCCGGCCGACTCGACCACCGCCGGGGCGAAGGCGCCGTCGAAGCGCCCCAGACTGAACCGCCGGCCGTCGGTCTGCAGCACCGCCGCGCCGAGTTCGCCGACGTTGTACAGCCAGCAGCCGTGCTCGGCCAGGCGCCAGCGCACCGGCTCGTCGAAGGTGCCCGCCGACGGGAAGACCACGGCGTGTCCGGGACGCAGCGCCTCGAGGAGCTGGGGCGTCGTCCCGCTGAGCGAGCCGTGGTGGGGCACCTTGAGCAGGTCGACGACCTCGCCGGGCCAGCGTGACAGCAAGGCGGCTTCACCCTCGGCCTCGAGATCGCCGGTGAACAGGGCGCTGAAACCGCCGTAGTTCAGCAACAGCACCAGCGAGGCGTTGTTGGTGTCGTCGCCGGGGTAACCGACCGCCGAGTTCGACAGCACGGTCAGGCTCAAAGCGGGATCCCGCGTCGGTGGGCGGGTTCCGAAGGCCGGATGGATCACCGCGGCCCCGCAAGCCGCCTCGGCGCCGAGGTACTCGCTGAAGGCCGCCGTGCCCAGGACCTCCGGCGGGCGGTAGACGCGCTCGACGGTACAGTGTTGCAGTACTGGAACCAGTCCGGCGCAGTGGTCCTCGTCGGGGTGGGTCAGCACGACGGCGTCCAGCTCGTCGATGCCCCGCCGCCGCAGATACTCGGCGGCCGGATCGGCCCAATCCGCCCCGCCGTCGAGCAGGATCCGGTCGCCCGCCGGACTCTCGAGCAGGATGCAGTCCCCCCGGGCGACGTCGAAGAAGGTGAGCCGCAGCTCGTCGGGGTGGGCGGTTCGCAGCACCTGCACGGCCCAGAGGGTCAGGAGAACGGCGGCGGGCGCCAGAGCCCAGAGCCGCCGTCGGCGTTCGAGCTTAACCAGCAGCCACCAGGCGAGGCTCAGCAAGCCCAGGGTGCCCAGTACGAGCCACCACGAGGGCTGACGCACGTCGACGGTCAGCGGCGCCCAGGCCAGGGCCTCGCCGACCAGCCAGTCCAGGGCCCGCAGCAGGTGGGTCAGGGGGACGCCGAGCAGGGGCGCCGCCGCGCTCCAGGCGGCGGCCAGCAACAGATAGGGCAGGCCGACCAGCAGGATCATCCCCACCAGGGGGACGACCAGCAGGTTGAGCAGCATGCCCGCCAGGGGCACCCGGGAGAAGTGCAGGGCCAATAGCGGGAACAGCGCCAGTTGGGCGCCGCAGGTCGCCGCCAGGGGTTCGGCAACGAGGCCGGGCAGCCGCCGCCGTTTCAACCAGCGCGCCGTCCGCGGAGTGAAGGCGGCGATGCCCGCGGCGGCGGTGAAAGAAAGCTGAAAGCTGATGTCGGTTATCTGCAGCGGTTCGACGAGCAACAGCAGCAGTCCGGCGGCGGCCACCGAGGTGCCCAGGTGGGCCGGGCGACCCAGCAGGCGACCGCCGAGGTAGATCCCGGCCATCAGGCAGGCCCGCAGCGCCGGTGGGCGGGCCCCGGTCAGCAGGGTGAAGGCCGCGATCCCCACCAGGGCCAGCAGGTAGCGACCGCGACGCCTCAGCGGCAGCGTCCCGCCCAGGGCGAACAGCAGATAACCGACCAGGCCGACGTGGAGCCCACTGACGGCGAAGACGTGGAAGACGCCGGAGCGGCGGTAGCGCTCCAGCTCCTGCGTCGGGATACCCGAGCGGTCGCCCAGCAGCAAGGCACTTGCCAGGCCCCGGGCCTCCTCCTCCAGCGGCGTCAAGGCGTGAGCTGTCAGCCAGGCCCGCAGCCTGAGGAAGGCCTCCAGCGGCCCGACGGCCTCGCCGACCCGTTCGAGTCCGCTGACGTTCCTGGCCCAACCGGCCACGCCCCGGGCGCTCAGATACTCGCCGTAGTCGGGGACCAGGGGATTGGCCGGCGGGTCCACGCCGTCGAGGAACAGCGGTCCGTGGAGTAGCTCGCCGGGCCGCGGCGTCAGCTCCGGCGCGTCGTAGACGCCCAGGCTCAGGCGGGCGCCGCGCAGGTCGTCCAGGGCCGCCGGGGTGTGGACGATCTCGACGACGGCCCGGCAGCGCTCGTCGTCGACGTCGACGGGGCCGACCACCCGGACGGTCAGCTCGCTGGCGCCGCTCAGGGCCTCCAGCCGCGCCCGCTGGGCGGTCAGCTCGTCGTGGGCGGCGGCGTGGAGTCCCAACCCCGCCGCCAGCGAAGCCAGGGTGGCGGCGACGAGGGCCAGGTGTTTGACCGTTCGGCCCCAGAGCAGGATCAGGGTCAGGCCGGCCAGCACCCCGGCCGCGCCCACCGCGACGGGCGGATCCAGCCAGGCCGATGTTCCGGCGCCCAAAGCGCAGGCCGCCGCCAGCAGCACCAGGGGTGACGCCGGCGGCGGCCGTTCGGTTCTGCGGTAGGCCGGGCGGGTGTCGAAACCGCGCTGGTCCTCCCGCTCCATCGTCGCGCTACTTCCCCGAGCCGCTCTTCTTGGCCCGGCTCTTGCCGCGTTGCTTGCGGTAGTTGGCGCTGCGCTTGGCGATCGTCTGCCACTCGGCGGCCGGATCGAGCAATTCGCCCTTCTTGCGCACGTAGAGCCAGCGCCAGATGATGATCGCCACCCCGACCAGGGTGATGACGATGCTGATGATCTGGTTCTTGGACAGCAGGCCGCCCAGGGCTTGCATGTCGTCCTCGCGGTAGCGGTAGAACTCGATGAACAGGCGCCAGGCGCCGAAGAGGGCCACCATCAGGCCGAAGAGCAGGCCGTGGAAGCGCTTCCACTTGCGCTCGACCAGCAGCAGCAGGCCGAAGAAGGCGAAGCCGGCGGCGGATTCGAACAGCTGGGTCGGCAGGACCGGCGTACCCGGCAGGATGCCCGTTTTGATCGAGTACGCCGGGGCGTTGTTGGGGAAGACCACGCCCAGCCAGGAATCCGTCGGCCGGCCGAAGCAGCAGCCGTTGAGGAAGCAGCCGATCCGGGTGAAGCCCAGCCCCAGGGGTACCGCCGGGGCGATGATGTCGGTGATCTCCCACAGGGGCTGTTTCTTGACACGCAGGTAGACGAGCGAGCCGATTAAGGCGAAGATGAAACCGCCGAAGAGCATCAGGCCGCCGTCCCAGATGCGCAGCAGTTGCAGCCAGGGCTCGCCGGTGACGGCGTAGGCCTCGTAGTGGAAGGCGAAATGGAACAGCCGGGCGCCGATGACGGCCGACAGCAGGATCACCAGGGAGAGGTCGTAGACGTGGCGGGGATCGATACCACGATTACGCGCCCGGTTGGCCGAGACCAGCATGCCGACGATGAAGGAGGTCGCCAGCATCAGGCCGTAGGCGCGCAGGGTCAGCGGGCCACAGGTGAGGATGGTCGGTAGCATACCGGATTCTCGCTTTAGCTGTAGGCTGGGCGGTTGTCTGTTAGTTCAGCGGGATGCTTGTTGGAACCGGTGGGGAATGTTAATCTTGCCCATTGTAACACGAGGCCGGCCCGTCGGTGGGGTCGATTCCACCCCCGCGGCCGACACCGCCGTTTCTCCAATACAACAGGACCGCTATGACCCCCCGCCGGCCGTTGGGCATCACAGCCACTGTTCCCCTCGAGATCGCCCTGGCGGCGGGGCTGCGCCTGGTGGACCTCAACAATGCCCTGGTTCGCGGTCCGGACCCCGCCGGCGCCGTCGCCGCCGCCGAGGCCGACGGCTTTCCCCGCAACACCTGCGCCTGGATCAAGGGCATCTACACCACGATCAAGCGGCTGGGCCTCCAGCGCGTCGTCGGGGTGACCCAGGGCGACTGCTCCAACACCGAGGCCCTGCTGGAGTTGCTGACCGACGAGGGCGTCGAGACCGTGCCCTTCGCCTACCCGGCCTCGCGCGAGCCCGCCGAGCTGCGCCGGGCCATGGAGGGCTTCGCCGCCGACCTCGGTACCACCCTCGCCGCCGCCGAGGAGTGCCGCGAAGGCCTGCGCCCCCAGAGGGCCGGACTCGAACGCCTCGACGAACTCGTCGTCCGCGGCGAGCGTCGGGGGGTCGATTACTTCGAGCTGGCCCTGACCGCCACCGATTTCGGCGGTGACCCGGCCGCCTATCTAAACCGACTTGAAGAGGTCCTGCGCCACGGTCCGCCGCCGACGGCCCGCGGTCTGCGCCTGGGCTGCCTCGGCGTGCCCCCGGCCTTCAGCGACCTGTCCGAGCGCCTGGCCGACTTCGGCGCCGAGATCGTCTACTGGGAGATCCCCCGTCAGTTCACCATGCCCCACGACAGCGCCGATCTCGTCGCCCAGTACCGCGCCTACAGCTATCCCTACGGCATGGCCTTCCGCCTGCGCGACATCGCTCGCCAGACCGCCCGCCGCCGTCTCGACGGCCTCGTCCACTACGTCCAGGCCTTCTGCTTCCGCCAAATCGAAGACATACTGGTTCGGCGTATTTTGCCCGATGTACCCCTGCTGACGCTCGAAGGCGACCGCCCCGGTCCCCTGGACGGCCGGGACCTGCTGCGCCTGGAGAGCTTCTGCGAAAGCCTGCTGCTGGAGCTCTGAAGCGCCGCCGTAGGCGGGTTGACCGTCTCCGGTTCGCTCGGGCCCTCATCGACCTCAGACGCGGCGGTTCGGTGCTGTCGGCCGCTGCGTCACCCGGTCCTGGTATGTCGAGGGCCCCGGCCCCGTAGCGGCTCGGCCGGCGCACGTCACTGCCGCTCAACCGCAGGCGGCGCGACCCCCGGAGCGGATGATCTGGTGGGGTGCTCGGGGACGCTGCAGCCCCAGCGCACTCCCCGCCCCTTCAGCGATCCGCTTGCGAGCGCCGGGCGCCATCCCCGGCCTCGGCACAAGATCCCGACACATTGACAGGTCGGCGGCGCTGGGGTACGGTATCCGGGTCAAGAGTAAACAATGCTGAAAACGGCGCCGGGAAGACGATGCTCATCCTGCACTACACCCACGACCTGCCCCTCTCCGGTCCCCAGCGCGGCACGGCCGACGTCTGCGCCGGGCTGCGCGCGCGGGGCTGGCCCACGGCGGCGGCCAGCCTGACCGGCGACGGCCCGGCCCGAGCCTACTTCAACGCCCGGGGCCTCGAGGTCCACCCCGTCGGCCGACCCGCTGACTCCCAGCTCGTCCTGGGGTTCAAGCTGGCCCGCCTGGCCCGGCGCCTCGGCGCCACGGCCCTCCACGGTCACCCGGACCGCGTGCCGAGCTGGATCGCCGGCCTGCTGACCGGCCTGCCCGTCTTCATCACCTTCCACCGCTACGGTTTCGACGGCCGGGCCATCCGTCTGCTGACCCGGCTGGCCGCCCCGGCGACGGCGGGCTTCGGCGCCGTCAGCCGCCGGGTGCGCCGCTACGCCGTCGACCGCGTCGGCCTGCCCGCCGACAAGGTCGTCTACATCCCCAACGGCATGGACACCGAGCGCTTCCACCCCGGCTTCATGAGCCGGGAGCGGGCGCGTCGCGAGCTGGAGCTGCCCGCCGAAGCCCCGGTGCTGTGCTACGTCGGTCGTCTGGCCCATCGCAAGGGCCTGGCTCCGGCGCTCAAGGCCCTGGTCCGGCTGGAGGGGGCCGTTCTCGTTCTCGTTGGCGACGGCGACTACCGCGACGAGTTGGAGCGCCTGGCCCGGCGGTTGCGGCTGGGCGGGCGTCTGCGCTTCACCGGCCGCCTGGCCGATCCCCGTCCAGTCTACGCCGCCAGCGACGTCGCCGTGGCCGTCGGCCGCGGCGAGAGTTTCAACCGCGGGCTGGTCGAGCCGTTGCTGATGGGCATTCCCGCCGTGGGCCTGGCCCAGGGCGGCGTACCCGCCGTGGTGCCCCGGGAGTGCTGGGAGCTGCTCATCCCGCGCTACGAGGCGGAGCTGCTGGCCGCCAAGCTGCGCGAGGTGCTGGCCGATCCGGTCCGCTACCGCCGCCTGGCCGCCCTGGCCGCCGAGCGCGTGCGCGTCGAATTCACCGTCGCGGCGATGGTCGAGGCCCACGCCCGGCTCTACGAACGGGTCCTGTTGCGCGGCCTGCCGCCCTCCGCCGAGCCGGCCGGCCGACGCTTTCCCCGCTTCCCCGGCGCCGTCGACCCCGACGTCACTCCACCGCGGCTGCCCTGCGAAACCATCGACGTCGTCGGTTACACCCTTGACGAACGCCCGCCGAAGACCTAATATCGCTCCACGTCGGTCATCCTAGCCGGGGCGCCAGCGGTGCCCTCCCGCCGGAAACCCGCTATATGCCGGGGCGAACGCCCGGTGAGGCGCAGGCGGGCTTCGGGGCGTCGGGTGAGCGAAGCCGTGAAGGTCTGGACCGTCGCATCCGGGTACTCCCGAACCCCGTCAGGCCCGGGAGGGAGCAGCGGTAGGGAGCCGCCCGGAGTGCCGGCGAACATCTGGGCTGGAGCCGAGCGAGCCCGGCGGCGCGGAGTTGCGCACGTCGAGCCGGTGCCGGATGACCGCCGTGGGGCCCGCCAGGGCCCCGCCTTTTTATCTCTGACCTTTACGGTGGTTGTTGACCAGCCGAGACCGGCCGAACGCCTCGCCCCTCCCAGCGCCGGCGCCGCCGCTCAGAACCAGCCGCTGCGGGTCTAATTGCTTCAGCGGACTCCCTGGCAGAATGACATGGTCCTTTTCAAGATGAGCAGGGGCAATTATCGCCGCCGACGGCGCGCAATACTGTGATTTTGATAGCATTCTCCGGCCTTGGCTTAACTGGATCGGCTGAGTTAAGATAAAATCAAGTAGTATTTTGCCACCCCAACGTCACCACGTAGACGAGGGCGATGAAACCGTCAATCCTCCACCCCACCCCGGATATCGACACCCCCATGCGACTGCCTCAGGGTACGCAAATCCTCTCCGAGCTGAGTCCCCTGCAGGGCGGGCTGGACCAGGTGCTGCGCATCCTCTCCGCCGGCGCTTTCTCGGGCTATCTACAACTGACCGACGGACGCTGCGCCGGCAGCGTCATCCTCGGCGCCGGCCGGCCGATCTACGCCCGCTGGTCCAGCGGGCGGGAATTGGTCTGCGAGGGCGTCCACGCCGCCTCCCACCTGGCCCAACGGGCCGACGGAATGCGGTTGCGCGTCGTCCAGTTGGACAAGAAACGTTTCGACTACGCCCGGATCATCGCTCAGGCCGAAGCCGCCGGTCGCGGCCTGACCCCGGTCTGCGACGAGCTGACCCTGTTCTACTCCCGCCTGGTTCGTGGCAACCGCAGCGGTCTGATCCAGATGTACAACGAGCGCAGTGAGTACTACATTCACATCAACCGCGGTCAGATCGTCGACAAGCCCTCCAGCCTCGACGAGGCTTTCGATCGCTTCCGCTCCGCGCGCGATTACCTCATCGATGTCTACAACTACCGGCCGGAGCGGCTGCTCTTCCAGGAGCTCGAGGTCGCCGACTTCGACCCCGGTCGGCTGAAGAAGCTGTTCATCGAACAGCTCAACGCGGAGTTCGGCTACCGCGCCAAGGCCCTGGTGGATGAGATTCAGGCCGGAACCGTGGGCCTGCACAACGCCGAGGATTGGCTGGAACGGATCGAGAAGTTCCTGCGCCAGTTCATCTGCAGCCGCCCGGCAGCGCGGAGCTTCACCGCCGGCCTGGCCCGCGGGCTGCCCGATGACGAATGAGCAAGGGATCACACACGATCATGGACCAATCAGGCTGTTGTTGGGGTAGTCTAGCCTGCCGGGATCGTTTCTGTGGTTGAAGCTGAACTCCATCTCCCTGATGAAGAGACTGAAGTTGCGCTTGAAACCGCCGTGGTGGGCCTTTAGCCGGCGTTTGGAATAGCCCCGGAAGCTCTCGAGGCCCTTGATATGCACTTTACCATTGACCGGGGTCTTGTCATGATTGATGCGCTTGTGGTGTAATCCATTGAGCGACGGCCAGTTACAGACCTTCCAGCCGTCGGAGTATACGATCGATTCCACCTCGAACTTCTCCAGTTCGGCCTCCCGAGCGGCGGCGATGCGCTCGCCAATGATACGCTCGTACTTGGCGAGCGTACTGGGCTGGACGCGAGCCTTCTTTGCCGTCCTGGCCGCGGTTACTTCAAGCCACAACAGCACGGCGATCAACTCGCGCTGTTCTAAGGCGCTTACACATCCGCCGCCCGTCGCCAAACCTCTACTGATAGCGAAAGTTAAACTACGCACACTTGACGCGCCTGTCGGGATTACCCTTTGAGCCGGCGGCCACAGCGCCGCCTTTACTTGTGGCATGAAAGCATCCTGGTAACTCTCGTGACTACAAGATTATCACAATATATGATGATCCATAAGCGTTAGGGTATCCCATGAGCAATTCCTGCCGCCTGACCCTCTACCCCGCCTTCGACCGCGCCGTCACCATCAAGCGCCACAACCGCTTCGTCGCCGGGGTGCGCCGTCCCGACGGCGGCTGCGAGGACGTTCACGTTCCCAATTCCGGCCGTCTGCCCGAGCTGTTCACCCCGGGGCTGCCCTGCCTGCTGGTGCATTACGGCGGCGCGCGCAAGTATCCCTCCAGCGTGGTCGCGGTGTATTACGACGACGCCTGGGTGCTGATCGACACCCAGGCCACCAACCGCATCGCCGCTGAGCTGCTGCGGCGCGGTCTGTTGGAGCCCTTCGCCGGCTACGGCGCCGTGCGCGCCGAGGTCGTGCGCAAGCCGCCGGGCCATTCGGGCTCGGTCAAGGGCCTGCCGCGCTTCGACTTCCGCCTGGACGACCACGCCGCCGGCCGACCGCCCTGCTGGCTGGAGGTCAAGAGCGTCACCCTGGCCCTCGACGGCACGGCCCTGTTCCCCGACGCCGTCACCAGCCGCGGCGCCCGACATGTTGAGGAGCTGGGCGGGATCGCCGCCGCCGGGCACGAGGCCGCCGCCCTGCTGTTCCTCGTCCAGCGGGCCGATCCGCGGCGCTTCGCTCCCAACGACGCGACCGATCCCGCCTTCGGCGCCGCCCTGCGCCGGGCCGTCGAGCGGGGGCTGGAGGTCCACGTCCGCCGCCTGCGAATCGAACCCTGCGCCGAGAACGGCGGCCCCCTCGAGGTCGTCCTCGACGGTCATCTGCCGCTGGAGCTGAGCCGCGGCAGCTGATGCTCCGGCCGCTGTTCCTTAACCATCCCGCCGCTTGCGTCCCGCGCCCCGGGGAACTATAATTCCAGCGATGTTTCACTCCGATGAGCAGATGAGAAAAAGACTCGTCCCAGCTTTGCTGCTAGTCGCGTCCCTGGCCGTTCCCGCGACGGCCGGCGACCTGGAGGATCGCGCCCTGGTCTATATCTCCAGCGATCGCACCAGCGCCGGAGCCGCGGTGATGATCCTCGAACTGGCCCTGCCCCTGCTGCCCCGGCCGCTGACCCCGGCCGTCGACGAGGACGGCGAACCCAACCTGGCCACCAACGCCAGCCTGTCCCCCGACGCCCGCACCGTGGCCTTCGAGGCCGGCGGCCTGGAACCGTCCAGCCTGGAGATCTACCTGACCGAGATCGACCGCCCCGGCGTCTACCGCAACTTCACCCGCAACAGCGCCGCCGACACCGCCCCGGCCTGGAGCCCCGACGGTACCATGCTGGCCCTGATCTCGGACCGCGACGGCACCCCGGACCTCTACGTCGTCGATACCGGCACCGGCGAGCTCAGCCGGCGGCTGACCAACTCCGTCGCCCGGGAGTCAGATCCGGCCTGGCACCCCGACTCGGTCCGCCTGGCCTACGTCAGCGACAGCGACGGCGACAAGGACGTCTACCTGACCGACGCCGTGGGGAGCTTCCACGAGCGCCTGACCGACAACGAGTGGTCGGACAGCGATCCGGCCTGGCACCCCGACGGCAGCCGACTGGCCCTGGCCACCACCGTCCCCGGCGAGCGCTCCGCCGCCGGTGACACCAATCTCGACATCGTCATCCTCGATGTCGACAGCGGCGGCGTCGAGTACCCGGTGCGCTCGGCCGGCCGCGACATCAACCCCGCCTTCAGCCCCGACGGTCGCTATCTGGCCTACGCCTCGGACCGCAACGGCGATTACGAGCTGTTCGTCTACGATCTGGAAACCGGCTTCGAGAAGCAGGTGACCTTCAACGACGCCGCCGACGACCTCTTCCCCCTCTGGCTGGAGGAGCGCTGATGGAGACTCCGCCGCGCGGAACCGCTCTGCTCCTCCTCGGGCTGCTCGCCGCTCCCGCCGCCGCCGCCGACGCCCCGGCCCTGGTCTTCAGCCGCTCCAGCGGCGAGGGCGTCGACGTCGTCGCCGTCAGCACCGCCCGACCGCGCCGCGTCGTCGCCCTGCTCACCGACACCGGCGACAACTGGTACCCCCGCGCCGCCGTGTCGCCCGACGGCCGCTACCTGGCCTACGTTACCGACCAGCCGCTGCAGCGCGGTCGCGACTTCACCGCCGAGTTCGGCAACGGCGCCCAACTGATGCTCTACGACCGCCGGCGCGACGAGCTGACCCACCTCGATCACGGCGGCTTCGGCGCCGACCGGCCCGCCTTCAGCCCCGACGGCGACTACCTGGCCTTCGATCGTCAGGACGCCGGCGGCGACTGGGACATCTACCGCCTCGACCTCGACGGCGGGCCCCCGCAGCCCCTCAGTGACGAGGAGATCTTCGAGGAGGCCGCCGCCTTCTCCCCCGACGGACGCGCCATCGTCTACTGCGCCGGGGAGCTCGAGGCCCTGCAGCTCCAGTATCTCGACCTGGTCACAAGCGAGCGCCGGACCTTGACGAGGGGCGGCGTCTCCAACCTCGACCCCGCCTTCTCCCCCGACGGCGCCGCTATCGTCTACGCCCGCCGCGAGGGCGGCGAGACCGACCTCTACGTCATGGGACTCACGGGCGACGCGGGAGCCCGCCGGGTGGCCGAACTGCCCGGCGATCAGCGCTACCCCAGCTTCTCCCCCGACGGCGAGTTCATCGCCTTCGCCACCTACTACCCCGACGGCGGCTCGGACATCTACCTCATCGACGCCCGGGGCTGGGGTCCCCCGGTGCGGGTGACCTCGACCCTGGCCCGGGAGACCTATCCCGCCTGGATCGAGCTGGACTAGCGCCCCGCCGCCTTCGGCTCCGCCTCGACCGCCCCGCGGTCCGCCACCCCCCAAGGAGAACACGATGCGCAAATTACTGCTCTCGGCCGCCCTGGCGGCTCTACTCCTCGTCGGCGCCTGCGGACCGCAGCGCACCTCGGACCTCTACGTTTTCGCCTCCAACCGCGACGGCGGCACCAACCTCTACACCGCCAAGCTCTCCGCCGCCGAGCTGCGCCCCGTGACCAGCGACCTGGGCCCCGACTTCCTGCCCCACGCCTCGCTGTGCCCCAGGGGCGAGCGGATAGCCTTCGTCTCCGATATCGACGGCGACGGCGAAATCTACCTCTGCGACCTCGACGGCTCCAACCGTCAGAAGCTCACCGACAACGGTGACGGCGAGGATTGCCCCTGCTTCACCCCCGACGGCCGCATCCTCTTCGACTCCGACCGCAGCGGCGACTGGGAGATCTGGATCATGAACGCCGACGGCTCCGAGCAGCGCCGCCTGACCGACTCCCCGGGCCTCGACGAGGACGCCTGCATGAGCCCCGACGGCCGTAAAATCATCTTCTGCTCCGAGCGCGACGGCTACCGCAACCTGATGCTGATGAACGCCGACGGCTCCGACCCCGTCGCCCTGTGGGGCGACGGCTACTCCTGGATCGGCGATCCCTGCTTCCACCCCGCCGGCGACCGCGTGGCCTTCTCCACCGACACCTACGGCGACGAGGACGTCGTGGTGATGGACCTCGAGGGCGGCCAGCCCATCGATCTGACCTACGATTCCTCGATGGCCGACCGCTTCCCCCACTACTCCGCCGACGGCTCCCAACTGCTCTACGCCACCGACTACGACATGGACTGGGAAATCTGGATCATGAACGCCGACGGCACCGGCAAACGCCAACTCACCAACAACGAGGACGTCGCCGACTACCTCCCCGCCTGGTAGGTGGGCTGGAGGGGCTGGATTCGGGGCCGGACCGCCGGGGGTCATCCACGAAAAACCGGCACCAAGTCGACCGACACCCCGCCCGGTGGGCTGGAGGGGCTGGATTCGGGGCCGGACCGCCGGAGGTCATCCACGAAAAACCGGCACCAAGTCGGCCGACACCCCGCCTGGTGGGTGGGCTGGACGAGGGGGTAAAGGCCCCCACAGGGTGAACACCGATTGCGCCAGGACCGTCCCAGTGGCCGGTCCTGGCGTATACAATAACCGCGGCAACGACTGTCCCCAGCAGCCCGCTTCTCTACCGCCAAAACTACCGGAGCGACGGCTGCCCCCATTCCCTGGGGCGGGAGCTCCGGGCCCCGCCTGGTATTGGATTAGCCGGTCCGTCAACACCGGCCAACGGCGCTGCGCCTCCTCGCATCCTTGGGGAACGGACCGGGGGAGGGGCAACCGGCCGCCCGTGGGTCGTTTAGCAAAACGCCCTGACGTTACCGCACGGCGATAACCCAGGGCCGGCGGGCGTTTTTGCGACGACGGAGCCCCGGAGCTCCGTCGTCGATGCAAAAACCCTGCCGGCCCGGGAAGCGTAAAAAAAAGCTCGCAGGCTCCGCAGGCCTAAGATAAAGCGACCCTCGATTGGTAACATCTCGGGCCGCTCGGGAATGGCCGGCTTCACAGCGAAAACCGCCTTTCCTCAAGGCGGTGCCCCGCCGCGCGGTAGTTAACTAAAACCGCCGGGCGGGATGCCGGCTCCCGGCCCGGCGGGCGCAGCTCAGGCGAAGGCGTCGTCGCTGCGTGGCTCAGCCACGCTGCTTCATCAGGTCCATGTCCTCCAGCAGGGCCTCCAGATCGTCCTCGTGCTCGATCTCGTCCTCCAGGATGCTCTGGGCGATGTTGTAGGTCGTGCGGTCCTTGTCGTAGACCATGTCGGAGAGCTTCTGGTAGACGTCGATGGCGCACTGCTCGGCCTTGATGTTCTGCTCGATGACCACCCGGACGTAGGGGTCCGTCGGCGGCTCGTAGCCGCAGTTGGTATGGTCGTACCAGGCCCGGGGCTCCAGCAGCGGGGTGCCGCCGAGCTGGGCGATACGGTCGGCCAGCAACTCGGCGTGACGCAGTTCGTCGTTCGCGTGCTCGACGAGCTCGGCGATGACGTTCTCGCGCATCGGTCCGGCGACGATCTTCGAGGCCACCCAGTACTGGTAGTAGGCCAGCCACTCGTCGGCCAGGGCCTTGTTCATCACGACGAGGAGTTCATCGACATCCACGCCGACGATGGCGCGTCCACGGGTTCCCATCCTGTACCTCCTGGATCTGGGGCTCGTTGTCAGCGAAAAACGACTTATTGATAATAACACCGGCGGCGGCTTGAGGCAATTGTCACACCGCAGCCCCGTCCGGGGCCGCTTGGCCGCGCCGCGGAACCGCACCGGGATGACAAAGACGGTCCGGCGGTGTAGAATCGGCCCATGCGATACCCGCCGCCGCCCGAGAGCGCCCGCCACCTGGACCTCGACGAGTTCCTCGCTGGTGATGAGCCGTCCGCCCGCCACGCACCGCCCGACTTCGCCCTCTCTGCGCGGGAAGACGATCGCCGGGAGTCCGAGGATTTCCTCACTCGAGCCCACTGGCTGCTGGAGTACGATCTGCGGGGAACCGACGACTGGGTCGACGAGAGCAACCCCCTGGAGCGGGACACCGCCCAGCGTCGACGCCGCCTGGTCGAACTGGCGCCGCCCCGGGAACACTGCCTGCTCTGCGCCGAGCCGGCGGCGCGGACCGTCGGCGTCAACTTCGGCGGCCGCCACCTGACCATCGAGGCCCGGGGAGAGAAGGACGCCCGCATCGAGCGCAGCTTCGAGCTGCCCCTCGAGCTGCCCTACTGCGCCGCGCATTACGACGAGTTCTTCGGCAAGGACCTGCGCGAGCTGCTGGCCACCACCGAGCCCCGCCTGCCCGACGGCGGCCGGGGCTTCCAGCCCGACCGGGACTGGCGGGCCGCCGTCAACCGCCTGTCGACCCCCGGGGTGATGCTGGAGGCCCTGTTCGACGACGACCGGCGGGGCTTCCGGCTGCGCTGGCGCTTCCACCGGCGCGGCTATCTGGAGGCCTTCGTCGCCGCCCGACGGGAGGGGCTGGCGGAGCTCGATCCGCTGCTGCTGCGCATCGATGAGCTGAGCCTGGCCGAGGCCGAGCTGCGCCGCCGGCTGGTGCCGCCCCGGCGTACGGCCTACGCCCTGTCCGGCGCCGTCGGCGGAGCCCTGCTGGCCTGGCTGGCCACCGCCAGCCCCGGTTGGCCCGGCTGGCTGACCTGGCTTTTCGGCGCCGGGGGAGCCGTCGGCCTGGCCGTTTTCCTCCACGATCTGCTGCGACGCGGGCGTCTCCGCCGCCGGCTGGAACACCTGTTACGCAGCACCTGAGGGGCCGGACGTATTGTCCACCCCGGCGGCCTCTGCTATACTCTCCGTGACACGACAGCCACCTTTGGGTTTGCCAGGACCACCAGCAGCTTCAACGGCGCCCCGCTCCGGCCCCGCGGCCGGCCGGGGTCTTTTTTTCACCGCCAATCGGGGAGGAGCATGAAAACGCTACGCTGGACCGCGCTGTTGACGACCATCGCCGTCGGCGCCCTCGTCACCGGCTGCTGCGTCGAGCTCGACGCTGACGGCACTGCGCCTGCCGCCGCCGCAGAACAATCGCGCTACGTGATCCTGATGATCTCCGACGGCTGGAGCTACAATCACCTCGCCGCCGCCGCCGCCTACACCGGCCGGGAGCCCGCCTACACCGACTGGCTGCATTTCCCGATGAGCACCTGGGACTTCAACGCCCGGCGTCTGGCCGGCGGAACGGGGTACGACCCGGCCCGCGCCTGGAGCGAGTTCGATTACGTCGCCGCCGCCTACACCGACAGCGCCTCGGCCGCCACGGCGATGTACACCGGCTTCAAGGTCGACAAGGCCAACATCAACACCGCGCCGGCCGATGTTCTGCCCCTGGAGCCCTTCAGCGCCTACGCCCGCCGGGCCGGGCTGGCCGTCGGCGTCGTCAGCACCGTCCAGGCCTCCCACGCCACCCCGGCCTGCTGGTACGCCCACAACTCGACGCGCAAGAACGGTTACGCCATCTTCGCCGAGGGCGTCTGGGGCTTCGGCGGCATCCAAGGCGAGGGCCCCGGTTACGGCGGCGCCTACGACGTCGAACCGATCCTGCCCGAGGTGCTCATCGGCGCCGGTCACCCCGACTACAACGACTCCTACGTCGACGCCGACCAGGTCGAGAGGCTGGCCGCCGACTGCGCCGGGCGCGACGACTGGGCTCTCGTCGAGCGCCTCGACGGCCGGGACGACGCCGGAGAACGCCTGCTGAGCGCCGCCGCCGATCCCGCCGTCGAACGCCTCTTCGGCCTGTTCGGCGGACGCGAGGGCTGCTTCGACTGGACCCTGGCCGACCTTTCAGGCCGCGATCCGGAGAACCCGACCCTGGCCGAATGCTCCCGGGCCGCCCTCAAAGTACTCGGCCGCGACGGTAACGGCTTCGCCCTGCTGATCGAAGGCGGAGCCGTCGACTGGGCCGGACACGCCAACAGCATGGATTACATGATCGGCGAGCAGCGGGACTTCGACGCCGCCGTCGAAACCGTCGTCGACTGGATCGAGGACGAGACCACCCCGGCGGACTGGGACAACACCCTGCTGATCGTCACCGGCGACCACGAGTGCGGCTACCTGACCGCCGGGCCCGGCGTCTTCGCCGACCAGCCCCTGGGCGAGGTCTCCGAGCGCACCCTGGAGCTGGAACGTCCCACCGGCGCCCGCCGGGTCAGTTGGGGGGACGCCGACGCCGACGGCGAAATCGACGAGGACGAGGAGGTTTACTGGGCCTGGAACTCCGGCGAGCACACCAACCAGTTGATCCCCCTCTACGCCCGCGGCAACCGCGCCGAGGCCTTCCACGGCTTCATCATCGCCGAGGACCCCGTGCGCGGCGAGTACATCGACAACACCGCGATCTTCTTCGCCATGCTGGCGGCCCTCGGTCGCTAGGCCGACGGCTTCGCCCTCCACAACCTAGTCAGTAGTGCTGGGTTTATCCGGCGCGGGACGCGGGGTCCTCCAGGAACTCAACGGCACCGACAAGCGCCGGGCCGGCACGCGTTTTTGCCCGCAGACCTCCCGGTCAAGGGAGGTCTGCGGAATGCAAAAACCGTGACGGCCCGGGAAGCGTTAAGCCGTCGCAGATCGCAGACCGCAGATCCCGTGGTGGTACGGATAACGTAGAGAGTGGGGCGCCGCCGACAACGGTTCCGGCGAGGCGGAATCACCAAGCCGGAGCCGAGCAAGCTCCGGCTTCGATAGGTTCGTTCGCGCTCAACGCCCAAGGCCAAGCTCAGCAAACCGCCGGACGAATATGGGGCCGACCAGCAGGTCGGCCCCAGGCGTTTGACCAAGCTCATTCAGGACCGGGCGCGCCGCAGTTCCCCGCCCATGATACGATTCAACACCAGACCTAGCGGATCAACGCCGCCTTGCCCGTCGTCGGTTCACCCTGCGGCGGAACGATAACCCAGAGATAGACCCCGGAAGCCACCGAATACCCGCTGTCGTTGATCAGCCGCCAGGTGAACTCCTCCAGGGGGATGGTCACCCGGTAGACCAGGGCGCCGGCGGTGTCGTAGATCGACAGCTCGCTGCCCGGCTCGAGACGGGCGAAGGTCAGACCCTCGTGCTCGGCCCGGCAGGGGTTGGGGTAGGCGTAGGGGCCCGTGGGACGATCTTCGAAATCATCTGTGGGTCCGACGCCGGCCAGGCGGCCCAGGGCGGCCACCAGCCCCCGGGTCACCTGGCGGGTCAGCGGGAAGTGGTCCAGCAGGTTGGGATAGTCGTCGTTTCGGGAATGGTAGTAGGGGTACTCGAGCGGTATGTCCTCGATGCCCAGCAGGGCGTCGTAACCGTAGCGCCAGAACCGGTAGTGATCCGAACCGCCGTGTTCGCTCTCCAGGACCTTGGTCGTCAGGCCGTCGCCGTAGTCGGCGCAGGCCTCGGCGAAGGCTTCGGCCAGCCAGAGGCTGTCACCGTTGTGGAAGATGTCCAAGTCCTCCTGTTCGGCGGGATCGCTGCTCCAGACCACCATGTCCAGGTTCAACAGCCCCTCGATGGCCAGGCCCTCCGCAGCCGCCCATTGAGCGTGATAGCCGCTGCCGACCAGACCGACCTCCTCGGCGTCGAAGAAGGCGAAGCGCAGGCTCTTGTCCGTGGGGAATTCGGCCAGCACCCGGGCTGCCTCCAGCAGCGCCGTCGAGCCCGAACCGTTGTCGTTGGCTCCGGGGGCCAACACCTGGACGTCGGAGTCGGAGCTGATCGAATCGAAGTGCGCCGTGGCGTAGATCCAGTTGAGCGGCTCGACCCCGCCGATCTTGTCGGCCAGGATGTTGGTGATGTAAATGCCCCGCCCGACGTCCCGGGGCAGCCAGTCCTCGAGCAGGGTGAAGGAACCGCCGTCGTCGTCGGTGTAGCCGGGCTGCTGGGAGGCGATGAACCACAGCCGGTCCCCGGCGGCGTCGCCGTCCCGGATCTCGGCGACCGGAGCGCTGTCGAGCAGCTGCCAGGTGGAGCCGTAGTCGTCGGTCTGGTAGGCCGCGCCGTCCTCGGCCAGGGCGATGAACTCGTCGCCGCCGCGGTGGTAGAGGGCGCGCAGGTAGGTCTCCGCGGGACAACCCAGCTCCTCCCAGCTCAGCCCGCCGTCGCTGGTGCGGATGACGTTGTCGCCCACGGCCAGACCGCGCTGGGTATCGGTGAACAGAAGCTGGTAGAAGAAGTAATCCGTCGTCGGATAGACGATCGTCCAGTCGGCCCCGCCGTCGGTGGAGCGCAGCACCCGGCCGGTACCGGCGCAGAACAGGACGGTGTCGGGGTCGCCCGGTAGAGTGCCGGCGTCCTGGGCGCTGTTGACCAGCCCGGTCCGGCGATCCCAGCTTGTTCCGCCGTCGCTGGTGCGGTAGACCCCGCCGGCGTTGCTGAAGGCGTAGCCGTGTTGTTCGTCGGCGAAGTGCAGGGCCAGGAAGGCCTCCTGGGGGTCCTCGAAGATTGTTTGCTCCTCCCAGGAAGCCCCGCCGTCCGTCGAGCGGTAGTAGTGGTTGTAGGCGCCGTAGTGGAAGGTCGCCGGGGCGAAACAGCAAACCCCGCCCCAACCCGTGATCGAGGACTCGTCGGCGGAGAGCAGCAGGGAAAAACTCCCGCCGCCGTCGCTGGAGTAGAAGCAGAAGGGGGAAACATCGTAGCCGCCGCCGCAGAACAGCAGCAGGTCGCCGTCGGCGTGGACCTTGGCCAGACTGCCGCTCAGATAATTGTCGTAGGTTACGGTGTAGCCGTAATCGCTCAGCGTCTGGGCCAGGTAGTCCTGGGCGGCATGGTTGCCGTCGGTACCGACATAGCGGGTGCGAAAGCCGGCCAGGTCCGCATCGAAGCCCTGGATGGCGTCCAGGCTGACCTGCTCGACCAGGTAGGCCACCACCTCCTCGTCGGCGGCGCGGGGGCGCTGATCGACGTCCAGCCGCTCCAGCCGCCGTTGGGGCTGCAGGCGGATGTAGTAGAGGTTGGGATCGCCGCAGGCGGCGAGCAGTTCGTCCTCGCTCCAGCGGCAGACCAAACCGCCGTCGGGCAGGGCGCCCTGGACACCGGGGAGGACCGCCGCGTCGGGTTCGCCGCGGTAGGAACCGACGTAGAACAGCCCACCTGGGGCGTCGTCGAGTCCGACGGCCGCGGCTGCGGGTTCGGCGGTGCGGTAGAGCTCCCAGTCACCGACGGAGCCGTAGTAGACACCGGCGGGTGCAGCGTCGCCGGTCTCGACGGCGGTCAGCCAGGCCGCTGGGGCGGCGGCGGCCAGAAGACAGAGGGCGAGGACGGTCGAACGTTGGAGCATCGATCTTCTCCCGGTCGGGGCGGCGGCTTTAGTATAGCCCCGGCGGCGCCTGGAGGCAAGAACCCGAGCCGACGGGACAAACACCGCCCCGTCGTCGTATACTGATAACCGACTCCAATCGCCGGCCCTCGTCGGCGTGATAAACCCACAGACCTTACGGGGAGGTCGAGATGCGTAAAGCGACCACGCTGCTGTTGTCGATCCTGGCCGTCGCCTGTCTGGCCGACGGCGTCGTGGTGCCCGGATCCTACTTCCAGGAGCCCCTGGGGCCGCCGGAGCTCCGGGTGACCATCGCCGAGCACCACGTCACCACCACCATCGACGATGGCCTGGCCGTGACCAGCGTTGAGGAAGTTTTCGTCAACGACTACGATCACGCCATCGAGGCCGTTTACATCTTCCCCGTCCCGGAGGGCGCCGCCGTCAGCGAGTTCAGCGTTACCGTCGACGGCCGCGAGGTGAGCGCCGAGGTGCTGGAGGCCGCGGAGGCGGCCGAGCTCTATGCCGACGCCCTGCGCCAGGGCGGCAACGCCGCCCTGCTGGAATTCATGGGTCGCGGGGCCTTCCGGGCCGCGCTGGGCGAGATGGCCGCCGGGGAGCGCCGGCCCGTCCGCTTGGAGTACACCGAGCTGCTGGAGCCCCAGGACGGCCTCTACCACTACTCCTACCCCCTGGACATCGACACCTTCACCTACCGCACCGTCGACAACCTGTCCCTCGAGGTGACCATCGCCTCGGCCGCCCCCGTGCTCAACGTTTATTCCACCAGCCACACCCTGACGCGGGAGGAGCTGCAGGACGGCGTCAAGGTGACCTACTACGAACAAAACGCCCGCCCCGCCGGAGACTTCGAGCTCTACTACCAGACCTCGACGCAGGAGCTGGCCGCCGCCCTGCTGACCCATCGGCTCGAAGAAGACGGGGCCTTCCTGCTGATCCTCTCGCCCCAGCGGCGCGCCGACGACGAGGTGCTGCCCAAGGACATCGTCTTCTGCCTCGACATCTCGGGCTCGATGCGCGGCGACAAACTGACCCAGGCCAAAACGGCCCTGGCTTACTGCCTGGAGCGGCTCAACCCCGCCGACCGCTTCGAGGTCGTGACCTTCACCACGGAGGTCGAAAGCCTGTTCGGCGAGCTGCGCCCGGCCGACCAGGACAACCGCAGTCGAGCCCTGGAGTTCATCGCCGGTCTCGAGGCCCAGGCGCGGACCAATATCGACGGCGCCCTGCAGACCTCCCTCGAGGCCCTCGGTGATCCCGGACAGCGGCCGCAGTCGCTGATCTTCCTCACCGACGGCAAGCCCACCGTCGGCGAACGCGAGCCCGTCGACATCGTCGCCAACGTCGAGGGACGCGGCTCCAGCGCCCGGGCCTACATCTTCGGTGTCGGCCACGACCTCAACAGCCTGCTCCTGGACCATCTGGCCGTCGTCCAGCGCGGCAGCGTGGTCTACGTCGAGCCCGGCGAGGACCTGGAAGCCGCCGTGACCAGCTTCTACGAGAAGATCCAGGGTCCCGTGCTGACCGACCTGGAGCTGGATTTCGGCGGCACCGACGTCGCTGAACTCTACCCCCCGATCCTGCCGGACCTGTTCTCCGGCGAGCAGTTGACCCTCTCCGGGCGCTTCGCTGAACCGGGGCGACGGACCGTCACCCTCAGCGGCCGCGCCGGGGGCGAGATTCTGCGTCGGGAGTTCGAGCTGGACTTCGCCGCCGTCGACAACCCCGCCGTCGAGCTGATCTGGGCCCGGCGCAAGGTCGGTTACCTGCTGGAGCTGGTCCGCCTCGAAGGCGAGGACGAGGAAACCGTCGAGACGATCACCGAGCTGGCCCTGCGTTTCGGCATCGTCACCCCCTACACCAGCCTGGCCTGGGCCGAGGACGACCGCGGCGAGCCCCTGGCCGCCAACGGTGGTCATGGGCACTTCTCCGGCGGAACGGCCGCCGGTGACGCCCCGTCGGCTTCAGAGATGGAGCTCCGGGCCATCGAAGGCGCCGCCGGCGTCGCCGCCAGCGAGTCCATCGACGAGTTGCAGGCCGGGGTGGGCGACGACGAATCCGCTCAGGTCCGCCGGGCCATGGGCCGGGCCTTCTACCTGCGTGACGGCGTCTGGACCGACTCCATCTACGACGAGGATTCGATGACGCCGACCGAAGTCGTCCAGGCCTCCGACGACTACTTCACCCTGCTGACAGAACACCCCGAGCTGGCCCGGGCCTTCGCCCTGGGCGACGAGCTGATCGTCGTCGTCGCCGGACAAGCCTATCGCATCAGCCCCGCCGACGCCCAGTAACCCGGGCTGGGCCGCGGCAACGCCGAACCGCCCCCGTGGCCGGGGGCGGTTCTTGTGTTGCTGGTTGGTAGAGACTTGACAGGGCGCCCCAAGAAGGGGAATCCATGCCCTTTAACACCATTAACCGCCGGGCGGGCGCCTGTACCCGCCCTGGTTTCTTAAGGTACCAATTACCAACCGCTTACTGTGGATGGGAGTGCGTAACAGCCAGGGAGTTTGCGTGGTTTTCACGTCGCAAGACTCCCGCCGGCGGCCTGGCAGTGATCAAGCGACTGCCCGACGCTGCTCGCCCCATCAGGGACGGCTGGTCCTGTGCCGTTTGAAGCTACCGGTTAGGGCTGGAAATCGATGTGTTGGCAGACGGGCTGATGGAACAACCTATGAGTTGACGGTGAAAACCGATGTTCATTACGCTCGATAGAGTGCCTTCTCAGCAATGTCGTAATGACAGGTTGCTGATGGTCCAGAAGCGTGGTCAAGCCGACTGGATTACAGCTCCTCCCCCGGGAAGGTGTTGAAGTAGATGCAGTTGCCGTCGGGATCGAGGATCTCGGCCGCCGCGCTGCCGTCCTCCTCGGCGCGGGCTTCTTTGCTCAGCTTCAAGCCCGCGGCCCGGAGGGCCTCGGCGATGGCGAAAACGTCACCGCCGCGGAAGTTGAGCAGGTTGCGCTCGATGTGACCCTGGAACAGCCCCAGGGTGCAGTCGCCGTGACGCATGATGGCCCAGCCTTCTTCGACGACGCCGCCGAGCATCTCGAAGCCCAGCCTGCGGTAGAACTCCAGCGATCTGCCCAGCTCGGCCACGTTCAGGCAGAACTCGAAGCGTCCCAGGGGCTCCTCGTTCATGACTCCTCCAGGCGCTGCGGCGACCAGCGAAAACGGCCCTTGAAGAATCCGACCCGGCAAAGACTCCGGCGCCCCGGAACCGGCACGGTTTTTGCATCTCGGCGAACGTTACGGGCGAGTTTAACGCTGCGCCTCCGCAAAAACCGTGCCGGTTCCGGGGCAGACGTCAACGGTGTGTGTCTTTTCGGCGGCCGTTTTCGCTGGTCGCCGGGGTCTTTGTCAGCTCTCGTCGAGCTTGGCGAAGGTGACGTACATGTGGGTGAACTCGCGACCGGCGGGTTTCTCCAGCAGATTGCCGTGGGCGCAGACCAGGTCGAGGCCGTGAGGGGCGGCGAGGTTGACCAACTCGTGAAGGGTGTAGAGGCGCAGATCGACCAGGCGCTGGTGGCGTTGGCCCTGCGGCGAGACCCAGGTCCAGCGGGTTTTCAGCCGTCCGGTGTGGTAATCGGGCTCGGAGTCCTCGACCAGCAGCCAGCCGTCGGGGGCGACGCGACCGCTGCGGGGGCGGAAGTCGGCCATGATGCCGTCGCGGTTGACGAGCTGCATCAGCAGGCGGCCGCCGGGACGCAGCAGGCGGGCCCATTCGGCGAGGGCGCGGGCGTTCTCGGCCTCGTCGGTGAAGTAGCCGAAGCTGGTCCACCAGTTGAGGACGGCATCGAAGGAGGCGCTTTTGAGTCCGGTGGAGCGCATGTCGGCTTCGAGGAACTCGGCGCTGGCTCCGGCGGCGCGGCGGCGGGCGCGCTCGAGGTAGGCGGCGCAGAAGTCGACGCCGATGACCCAGACCCCGCGGCGGGCCAGGGGCAGGGCGCAGCGGCCGATACCGCAGCAGACGTCGGCCAGCCGGGCGCCGGGGCGCAGCTTCAACCGGCGCCAGATGTAGCCGACTTCTGCGGACCGGGCCTCGAGGCCGGCACCGCCGAAGCCGCCGGCGGCCCAGACATCGTCGAAGAAGTCCTCCCACCATTCGCTCATCGGTCATCTCCGGCTAGGCCCGTTCGGATTGTCCCATGTTCTCGTGGGCGCCGACGGCGGGTTCCATCAACATGTAGAAAACGGCGCCGACGACGGCCACCCCGGCGGCCACCAGGACGGCGGCGCCGTAACCCGCGGTCAGGTCGAAGATCAGGCCGCCGATGAAGGGCCCCGTCGTTCCGGACAGGCCGTAGGCCAGGGAGACGAAGGCGTAGACCCGGCCGAAGTTTTGCGCGCCGAAGGTGTCCTGGGTCTGTGTGGCGTAGAGAACCATCGCGGCGCCGAAGTTGAAGCCGACGAGGGCGGCGACAATGAGGAACCACCAGCCCCAGCCCGCCGCCGGCAGCAGCAGCAGGATGCTTGCGGCCAGCAGGATCAGGCTCAGCACGCTGGCCGGATGGCGGCCGAAGCGATCGGCGATCAGTCCCCAGGCGATGCGGCCGGCACTGTTGCCGACGGCCAGGGCACCGACGGCTCCGGCGGCGATCAGCTCCCCGGCCCCGCCGTCCAGGCCGATCAGCTTGAGGTTGCCGATCACCAGCAACCCGGAGAAGGTCCCGGCGAACATGGCGCCGAAGAAGCGCCAGAAGCGGGGGTCCCGGCCGACGCGGGGCAGCTCGGCGGTCTTGACGGCCAGCTTCGCCCCGGGCGGGTTGGCCAGAATGAAGGCGCAGACGATGATCAGGGCGCCGTAGGCCAGGCCCACCCACTGGAAGATCTGCAGGGGACCCAGGCCGTGGGCCAGCAGGGTCTCGATCACGGTCGAGAGCAGGATCGCCCCGCCGCCGAAACCGGCCACAGCGACGCCGGTCACCAGGCCCTTGCGTTTGGGGAACCAGCGCCCGGCGGTGGCGATCGGACAGAGGTAGACGAAACCGATGCCGGCGCCGGCGACGACGCCGTATCCCAGCAGCAGCCAGATGAACCGGCCGCCGGAGAGGGAGGCGATCAGCAGGCCCGCGGCGAAGAGCAGGCCGCCGATGGTCACCGGCAGGGTGGGGCCGCGGCGGTCCAGCAGCCGCCCGGCGAACAGCATCGTCAGGGCGAAGACGGCGATGTTGAGGCCGAAGATCAACTGGCCCTGCCACTCCATCAGGCCGTAATCGGCGGTCAACGGCTTGGCGATGGCGCTCCAGGCGTAGATACCGCCGACACAGAGCTGAACAAGGACCACGGCGGCCAGGATCAGCCAGCGGCGCGGTCCGCGGGGTGCTTCGGTTGGTGACGCAGCGGGTTTGCTTGTCATCGTATCGGGGGTTGTGGGCCGTGGACGCGGAAAGTCGTCCAGCGGCACAGGGGTTGTGTAGACGACTCGCTTATCCGCCGTACTCGGCGGGTTGGATTCTGGCCGCTGGTCCGACACTGGGACCGGCCATGGAGGTTCCGCGCAGGTTCAGGGGAACCGGGCTGACTTCGGGCGGTTCCAGCCGTTCATGCACGAAGAGGTGGAAGTAGCGGCCGGAGAAGGGGATCAGGAAACCAAAGTCATAGGGCGGTCGCCACTCGGCGACCATCACCCGACGATAGTCCCGCTGCAGCACCTCGGCCGGCACGCCGTACTTTTGCCGGCCGTACCAGCCCACCTGGTCGTAGAAGCACGAGGTGACGACGATGAAATCCAGCTGGTGATCGGCGATGTATTCGTAATCCCCGGGATTGTTGAAGAGGTGGTAGTTGCAGATGGGCTTGACTTCGGCGTCGATGGCCGGTACATCGGCGAAGTAGGGCAACACCCCCATGTCCGTGGTAATCATCCAGGAATCTTCGGCCTTGAGGCGGGCGATCAGGCGGCCCATCTCTTCGGCGGGAGAGCCGGGGTGGTTGTAGTGGTAGAAGATAAAGGCGCGCCAGCCCGTCAGTCCCGCCGCCAGGGAACAGAGCAGGGCGAGGGTCAGGGCCAGACGACCTCTCAGTTTTTCTACCAGGCGCAAGATCAGCGGCAGGGTGACGGCCAGGGCCGTCACCGCCGAGGGCAGCCACAGCCGCTGGACGCCCATCCAGTCGCCGGTCAACAGGTACTTGCCGATGTGAATGAGGGCCAGCAGGGCCAGGATCAGTTTAAGCGGCCATTCGAACCGGGTCTCGTCGTCGGGATCCCGGCTGAGCAGGAACCAGCCGGCGCCGAGATAGATCAACAGGTTACCGGGCGTCTTGAAGGCGTAGTAGAGCAGGAACTTGGTGTTGTTGAACAGGATTGCCGGCAGGTTGGCCCAGATGTCGGGCACCTTGGCCAGGGCGCTGGTCGGCAGCAGGGTAGGATAGAAGAAGACGGGCAGGATGAACAGCGCCAGGCCCGGCAGCAGGCCGACCAGGGGACGCCAGGCCTCGCGCAGCCGGTGGGGCCGACGGCGGTCGATTAGCAGCCAGAGCGCGGCCGCGGCCAGAAGGGCGGCGTTGAAGAAGGCGTCGGGTCGGCTGACGAGTTGCAGACCCAGGGCCAGACCGAAGGCCGCGCTCAAGCGGCCGCTCTTGTAATCGCGCAGCAGCAGACGCACCGTCAACAGCAGGCTGAAGACGTTGAGCAGCGTCTCCAGCCCGCTCACCGACCAGTAGACCGCCGGGGCGTAAGTCAGCAGGAGACCCCCGAGGGCCCAGGCCGTCAGGCGGGGAGTTCCGGGTCGAACCAGCCGCACGACGGCCTGGAGCTGCCAGACCGTTCCGAGCAGCAGCAGGACGCCCAGCAGCTTGCTCCAGAATAACGGGTTGAGCCCCAGCAGGTACCCCGGGGTCAGCATGGCCAGCCAGAGATAGCTGCCCCAGGCGTTGGTCGGCGTCTCCCCCGGGGTCATGTTGGGCAGCTCGCCCCGGGCCAGTTGCCGGGCGCCGTTGAAGTAGATGTAGGCGTCGTCGGGGCTGTAGGCGCCGGTGTCCCAGATGATTACCAGGCAGATCAGCACCTCAAGGGCGATCAGCAGCCACCACCAGGACGAGCCCCGGCTGGTTCGCTGCACGTCGAGCGACGGATTAGCATGTACCAGCATCAATCACGCCCGCGTTGGATGAAGGTTCACCTTGCCAGGTTCGACAGGTTCGAGAAGCTCCGGTCAATCGTTTCCGCCCGCGCAAACCGTATCCGTCAGCTACTCACCAAATGAAGCCCTCTTCGATGCCCAGTCGAGGGTAGGACGGCGGGACGGAGCCGAAATAGCGCAGCTTGATCGGCAACGGCTCGGGAACGTCATAGTCGATACGGTCGGAGATGAAGAGGTGGAAGTAGCGGCCGCCCTTTTCCAGGAAGATGTCCAGGGCCAGGCTCTGCCTCCACTCGGCGATCAGCGCCGGGCGGAAGTGCTCACGGAAGTAGTCGGTCTGGTAAAGCAGGCCGCCGACGGCGGGATGGGTGTAATCCCCTCCAAGGGGTGTTAAATGCTCGGAGACGACGATAACGAAGTCCACCTGATGCTCGAGAACGTAATCCAGATCGCCGGGGTGCTGCTGCAGGTGGCGGTTGGCCACCGGATGGACCTCGGCATCGAGAGTCGGGATCTCGGCGTAGTAGGGCGTTACGCCCATGTCCGGTGTCAGCAGCCAGGAATCTTCCCGGGCCAGCTCGTTGATCAGTTCACCCATCTCCCGGGCCGGGCCGGTCGGCTTGGCGTAGTTGGCGAAGATGAAGGTCCGCCAACCCCACAGGCCGCCGAAGAGGGAGACGCCGAGGAGCAGGATCGCCGCCGCCCGGCTCCGCAGCGTCGTCAGTAGATCGTACAACAACAGCACGGCACAGGCCAGGGCCAGCAGCAGACCGCCGACCCACAGGCGGTTGACCATCGTCCAGTCGTTGACGATCCACATCTGCAGGATCCGCCCGCCGATCAACAGCGCCAGGGCCACCCGCAGGGGGAGACCGGGCGGCGACTCCCCGCCGCGCCGGAGCAGGAAGACCGCCGCCGCCGGCAGGACCACCAACACCCCCGGCGAGGCGGCCAGCTCCTGGACCATGGGAAAGAGATTGTAGCTCAACCAGTGAAAGGACAACAGGTAGGCCGGGTCGGGGGTTTTCGCCAGGGCGCTGTGGGGCAGGGGGGTGCCGTAGATCGACCACAGCAGCGCCATCAACGCCAGACCGGGCAGCAGGCCGACCAGGGGCCGCCAGGCGTCGCGCGGGCGAAAGGGATGAGTACGTGAGATGACCAGCCAGGCCGTGCAGCCCAGCAACACGAGAAGCTCGAGGAAGGCGTCGGGCCGGCTGAGCAGCAGCAGGCTCCAGGACAGCCCCAGCGCGACGGTCGGCCTGCCGGCGCCGGCGTCCCGCGCCGTCAGCCGTACCGCGGTCAGCAGGGCGAACAGGTAGAGGGCGGTTTCCAGCAGGTTCACCGAACCGTAGACCAGGGGCACGGCAGTCAGGGCGACGCCGGCCAGGGCCAGAGCGGCCGGCGGCTCCATGCTCGGCCGCCACAACCGCAGCAGGCCGGCCAGCTGCCACAGTCCGCCGAGCAGCAGGATGAAGCCGACGACTTTGCCCCAGACCAGGGGGTTGAGCCCCAGCAGATAGGCCGGCGCCAGCAGCGTCAACCAGATGTGGGAGCCGAAGGCGTTGGTCGGCGCTTCCCCCGGAGTGGTGTTCGGCAACTCGCCCCGGGCCAGCTGCCGAGCCCCGCCCAGGTAGATGTAGCCGTCGTCCATGGTGTAGTTGGACAGATCGAGCAGAATCACCAGGCAGAGCAGCAGCTCCAGCCCCAGTAACACCCACCAGACCCAGGGGACGCTTTTTTTGACGCTGCCGGGGTAGACCGTCTGCATTAGTCCTTTTCCAGGCGCGGGATGAAAGGGCGGCACGGATGCTAATCAGTAAAGGATTATACCAGAAAGCGTCTTCCACGTCGGCCTTGCGCCCCACCGGAACGAGTGCTAAACTGATTCCCATAATGTACCCAGCCGCAAAGTACGCCAAAGGAGAACCATGCCGCGCAAGCTGAAGAGCCCCACGGGCAGCGAGCTGCACTGCAAGGGCTGGCAGCAGGAGGCCGCCTACCGAATGCTGCAGAATAATCTCGACCCCGAGGTCGCCGAGGACCCGGACAACCTGATCGTCTACGGCGGCAGCGGCAAGGCCGCCCGCAACTGGGAGGCCCTCGAGACCATCCTGCGCACCCTCACCAAACTCGAGGACGACGAGACGCTGCTGGTGCAGTCCGGCAAGCCCGTCGGCGTCTTCAAGACCCACCCCTGGGCCCCGACGGTGCTGCTGGCCAACTCCAACCTCGTCCCGCGCTGGGCCGACTGGGAGCACTACTACGAACTCGAGGCCAAGGGCCTGATGATGTACGGCCAGATGACCGCCGGGAGCTGGATCTATATCGGCACCCAGGGCATCCTCCAGGGCACCTACGAGACCCTGGCCGAGCTGGCCCGCCAGCACTTCGACGGCAGCCTGCAGGGCCGCTGGGTCCTCACCGGCGGCATGGGCGGCATGTCCGGTGCCCAGCCCCTGGCCGTGACGATGAACGACGGGGTCTGCCTCGACGTCGAGTGCCGTCCCGAGCGCATCCAACGGCGCATCGATCAGGGGTACTGCGACCGGATGACCACCGACCTCGACGAGGCCCTCGGATTGGTCGAAGAGTACACCGCCAAGGGCGAGCCCCTCTCCATCGGCCTGGTCGGCAACTGCGCCGACGTCCTGCCCGAACTCGTCCGGCGCAACGTCGTCCCCGACGTGCTCACCGACCAGACCAGCGCCCACGACGAACTCAACGGCTACGTCCCCCACGGGATGAGCGTCGCCGAGGCCGACGAGCTGCGCACCAAAGACCCCGAGACCTACAAGGCACGCTCCCTCGAGTCGATGGTCGCCCACATGAACGCCATGCTCGAGCTCCAGCGCCGCGGCGCCGCAGCCTTCGACTACGGTAACAACATCCGTGGACAGACCGTCGAGCGCGGCGCCCCCGAGGCCTTCAACATCAAGGGCTTCGTCCCCCTCTATATCCGACCCCTGTTCTGCGACGGCAAGGGGCCCTTCCGCTGGGCCGCCCTCTCCGGCGATCCCGAGGACATCTACCGCACCGACGAAGCCGCCCTGCGACTGTTCCCCGAGGATACCGCCCTCAAACGCTGGATCGAGAAGGCTCAGCGGCAGGTCCGCTTCCAGGGCCTGCCCTGCCGCATCTGCTGGCTGGGCTACGGCGACCGCGAGCGCTTCGGCCTCGAGATCAACCGCATGGTCCGCGAGGGCGAGCTCAAGGCCCCCATCGTCATCGGCCGCGACCACCTCGACTGCGGCTCCGTGGCCAGCCCCAACCGCGAGACCGAGGGGATGAAGGACGGCTCCGACGCCGTCAGCGACTGGGCCTTCCTCAACGCCATGCTCAACGCCGTCGGCGGGGCCAGTTGGGTCAGTGTCCACCACGGCGGCGGCGTCGGCATGGGCTACTCCCAACACGCCGGCCAGGTCATCGTCGCCGACGGCTCCGAGATGATGGACGCCCGCCTGTCCCGCGTCCTGACCACCGACCCCGGCCTGGGCATCTGCCGCCACGCCGACGCCGGCTACCAGCGCGCCCTCGATAACGCCAAACGCTTCGGCGTCAAGATACCGCTGCTGAAGGATTAACCGACCCGTCCGAATCCTTTAGCCCGTCGGAGTACGAGACAACACAGACGGCGGCGCGGTTGTTGCCCGAGTCCACCCGCCAGGGTGGACTCGGTGCGCAAGAACCGTGCCGCCGTCGACGCAGAGGGGTGCCCTGAGCGACTGGCTACCGGGGCGGTTCTGCGCGTCCAGCGGTCCCGGCAACCTCACCACCGCAGACCCGCTCACCGTCCACCCTAAGGAAATGTATGACGAACACAAGAGTCTTTGTTGCCTACAACCGCCCCATAAATTAAGAATATGTATATAAATGTGCGTTCAAGCCGATCATATATTACGACAACCGCTTTTACATATAGGTTCACCTGTAGAAAAAGTGCAACTTTATCGTCATAATGTGCTACACTACAATCAGCGGACAAGGAGGAAAACCCAACAGATAGGAGCAGAAGATGGCCAGGGTCGCCAGAGAGATGGTCGAAAAAGCCGGGGTGGACGTGGACAAGCTGCTGAAGCTGTTGGTGAAGAACGCAGCCGCCGAGCTTACGACCTACTACTATTACACCATCCTGCGCGCCAACCTCATCGGTCTGGACGGCGAGACACTCAAAGAGATTACCGAAGTCGCCCGCATCGAGGACCGCAACCACTTCGAGGCGCTGATACCACGGATCTACGAGCTGGGAGGCAAGCTCCCCGATTGCCTGAAGGAGTTCCACGACATCTCCGCCTGTCCCCCGGCAAGCCTGCCCGAGACGCCGGACGCCAAAGCCATCCTCAAGGTGCTCGTCGAGGCTGAACGCTGCGCCGTCCGAGGCTATACGGAAATCTGCAGCATGACGGCCGGCAAGGATCACCGCACCCACGACCTCGCCCTGGCCATCTTAAATGAAGAGATCGAGCACGAATCCTGGTTCTCCGAGTTTTTGGGGGAGGGACCGTCGGGCCACTTCATGCGCCGGGGTGAAAGCTCGCCTTTCGTCTCCAAGTTTCTAAGGTAGGCGGCAGCGTTACCCACAGTCAAGAAGAGCAGGGGCCGACCGGCCGGTCGGCCCCTGCTGGTCGGCCCGTTGATCAGCGACGACGGCGAAAACCCGCCGGGACGCCTGTCCTCAGTCGCCCGCTGAATACCGGCGGCGCTCTGGGTGCTTAGACCCCAGGCCCCGCCGGTGCGGTGTACCCCGCCCTCACTGCGTTCGAGTCGGCCGGAAAGGCAAACCGCCTCAACGACAAGGACGGACTGCAACCTCCATACCTTTGCTGTGCTGCGTCAGGCCGACCACCGGCGTACCGTCGACCGCTGAACAGCCGACCAATGAAATGAACCAAAGAAAAACGGACGCCCGGTGGCGCCCGTAGAATAATTGAAAACGACCCTAGCCCGCCGGTTTGACGACCTTCCCGGCACGGATGCAGCTCGAACAGACGCGGATCCGCCGGGTCCGGCCGTCGACGACGGCGCGCACCTTGAACAGGTTGGGCTTGAAGACCCGCTTGGTCCGCCGGATGGAATGGCTGACGTTGTGGCCGGTCGAGGACTGTTTGCCGCAGATCGCGCAGCGGTTGCTCATGGCGGTGCTCCGGGCTGTGCTGTTGGACTGGCTGTTGTACTGTTTAGTGACGCCTTGGCCGTCGTTTTGCGTCGTCTTGAGCGACGGGGGCGAAGTTTAGCACGCCGGCCGGGGCGTGTCAAGCGTTCGTCACTGCTCGACGTAGTAGGGCAGGCGGTGCTCGGTTTTGCGGCGCTGGTGGCGCTCGTGGTAGTCGCGGAAGAGGTAGGCGATGAAGATCGCGTTGGCGCCGATGAAGGCGGCGGCGATGAAGAAGGGCCAGACCGGTCCGGCGGACTCGTAGAGCGCCGTGGCGGCGATCGGTCCCACCACCAGGCCGAAGCTGGTGATCGTCCCGACACCGCCCAGCACCGTGGCCCGGTTACGCGCCGGGAGCTGCTCGAGAATCAGGCTCATCCAGCTCGGCAGCACCAGGGCGATGCCCACCCCGACAACGGCCATCATCACGTAGTAGGAGCCGATGATAGTGATGAAAGGGATGGTCACCAGTCCGGCGCAGATCAGCAGCATCCCGGTGATCATCAGGTACTTGCGCCCGATGCGCTCGGCGAAGCGTCCCGCCGGGTAGACGACGATCACCGTGGCGATCGAGAGCACCAGGAAGCCGAAGCCGGACTCGGATTCGGTAAAGCCGACGTCGTTGTTGATGAACAGCACCAGCACCGAGGTGTTGATGCCGACGATGAACATGTTGATGAAGCCCTGGATGGAGAGGGCCAGCAGGCGACCGTTGGTGTAGAGCTCCTTCAGCGCGCCGCCGAGTTCACGCAGCCAGTCCAGGAAGGGATGCTCGGCGGCTCGGGCCGCCGCCCGGCGCTTGGACTTGCGCGGCCGGCGCAGGGTCTCCTGCAGGAACAGCAAGCACAGCAGGGCCGTGGCGCCGATCAGCATGCTGGCCGAGTAGAAGGTCCAGCGCGCCCCGCCCCCGGCCACCCCGCCGAACCAGTCCATCAGGTACAGGCCGATGGCCGGGCCGACGCCGGTGCCCACGGCGAAGGCCAGGTTGAGAATGCCCAGGGCGGCGTCGCGCCGGCCCCGGGACATCATGTCGGCCACCATGGCGTTGGCCGCGGGCCAGATGACGGAGTTGCCGGCGCCGTCGGCGGCGCGGATGGGGATGTAGAGCCAGACCAGGGAGCCTACGCCGATCAGGGACAACAGCAGCGGGCTGGCCATCGAGACCAGCAGGCCGAGGATGATCATCAACCGGCGGCCGAAACGATCGGCCAGCGAACCGCCGAAGATCTTGAGGAAGGTGTTGGAGAAGGAGAAGGCGGCGATGGCCACGCCGACCAGTCCCACCGAGGCGCCGAGGTTGTTGGTGGCGTGGAGCTGGATGGCCGGGATGACGATGCCGTAGCCCAGCTCGGCGGCGAAGATCGAGACGATCAGCAGCAGGTAGTTGCGCCCCACGCTGATGTTGCGCAGTCCTTTGCCGCCGCGGCTGTCTCGTCCCAGGGTCATCGTCGGTTCCTCATGACGGCCTTACGAACCCGCTCGGCGCTGCGGCGTAGAAGCGGGGACCCGACCGGGTCCCCGGCGCAGTGCCGCGAAATCGCTCTAGATGCCGCCGTGGTCGGCCTTGGCCAGGCCGGTCAGCAGCTCGACGGCGCCCCGGTAATCTTCCAGATGGGCCGTCTCGCTGGGCTGATGGACATAGCGGGTGGGGATGCTGACCGCGCCGACGGGCACGCCGCCCTTGGTGAACTGGATGCCGAAGGCGTCGGTGGTGCCGCCGCGCAGAACCTCGCGCTGGTAGGGCAGGCCGAGCTCCTCGCAGGTGGCGATCATCAGCTTGCGGATGCTGGTCGGGATCACCGTGCCGCCGTCCATCATCTTCAGCGCCACCCCCTTGCCCAGCTCGCAGGGCATCGGTTTGCACAGCGGTGTGTCGCCGGACATGGTCACATCGACGGCGTAGGCCACCTCGGGATCGATGCCGTAGGCGCTGGTGCGCGCCCCGCGGACTCCGACCTCCTCCTGGACGGTGAAGACGAAGTGGCATTCGTTGGGCGCCGCGCCGTCGAGCTTGCGCAGGGTCTCGACGAGGGCGGCGCAGCCCAGGCGGTCGTCGAGGGCCTTGGAGACGACGACGTCGCCCTGGAAGACCGTCGGCCGGGTGAAGCAGGCGGCGTCGCCGATATCCACCCGTTTCGCGGCGGCGGCGCGATCCGGGGCGCCGATATCGACGAACAGGTGCTGCCAGCCGTGCTTGCCGGCTTCCACGCCCCGGCCCTCGAGGCCGATGACCCCGACGGTGCCGTCGGCGAACTCGACCCGGCGTCCCACCAGATGCTGGTGGTAGACGCCGCCCAGAGGGGTGACGCGCAGGAAGCCGGCTTCATCGACGTAATGGCAGGCCAGGCCGATCTCGTCGGCGTGGGCGGCGAACATCAACCGGCGGCCGCCGGAGCCCACCCGGCAGATCAGGTTACCCATCACGTCGTAGCGTAGCTCGTCGACGTGGGGCTTGACCATTTCGGCGATCTTCTCCAGCACGGGGCGCTCGGAGCCCGAGGGGCCGAAGGCTTGACAGAGGGTGCGGATGGTGTCTTGCATGGCGGTCTTGGACCTCCTCGGAGCTCCGGGTTAGGCCTTGAACTCGCCCAGGCGGCGGATGACGGCGCCGAGCAGGCGGAGCATATTCTGATAGTCGTTCTCGTCGGCGATGCCCACGGGTGAATGGATGTAACGCACCGGCAGGGAAACGGTCAGCACCCGGGTACCGGCGCGGGCGCGCTGAACCACGGAGGATTCCGTTCCGCCGGTGATCGAGCGCTTGTACTGGTAGGGGATCCCCTCGTCCTCGGCCACGCCGCGGACGAAGTCCAGCCAGGCCCGGTCGGCGATGTGGGAGCGGTCGAGGATCGAAAGGGCCGGACCGGCGCCCAGCTCCGTCGAGGGCGGCTCGTCGCGGCCGCGCCAGTCGCCGGGCACGTCGCCGGCCGTCGTGCCCTCGCAGGCGATGAACACGTCGGGCCGCAGGGTGTAACCGGCCACGCGGCCGCCGCGGACGCCGATCTCCTCCTGGGTGGTGAAGGCCCCGAAGAAGGGGGTGCCGTCGACGCCGTCGGGATGGCTCTTGAGCAGTTCGGCGATCACGGCGCAGCCCGCCCGGTCGTCGAAGCACTTGCCGAAGTAGCGTCCGTTCTGGGCGAAGAAACGGGTGTCGAAGTGGATCGGATCACCGACGTTGACCAGCTTCTCGGCCTCGTCCTTCTTCGAGCAACCGACGTCGATGAACAGGGCGTCGTGCTTGATGATCTTGTTGAACTCCTCGCGGCTCTTGTGCAGGTGGGGGCTCTTGAGGCCCACCACGCCGGGGATGCGCTTGTCGCCCCGGCCGACGACGACACGCTTCGAGGCCAGCACCCGATCGTCGATGCCGCCCAGCTTCTCGAACTTGAGCGCTCCCGAGGAGGTGAGCTCGGTGACGCACATCCCGACCTCGTCCATGTGAGCCGAGAGCAACAGCCGCGGTCCGGCGAAAGCCGCCGGATCGCCGACCTTGCACAGCAGATTGCCCAGGGCGTCGACCCGGTGATCGGTCAGCGCGCCCTCCAGCTCCGCCAGCAGCAGCTCGCGGACCTCGTCCTCGTAACCCGAGGTGCCGTGAACGTTGCTCAGTTTCTCCAGCAGCATCCTTACCCCCTACCAGTCGACCGGTCGGAAGACCGGCAGGTCGCGGCTGTCGGCGGCGGCGATGATCAGCCGGCCGACGGCCTTGATGTCGTCGAGGTTGACCGTCTCGACGGTGGAGTGCATGTAGCGCAGGGGGATGCCCAGGTTGGCCGTCGGCACGCCCCCGGCGCTGACCTCGATCGTCGAGCCGTCGGTGCCGTAGGGGCTGTGCCAGAAGATCTTCTGCTTGGTGACGCCGCTCTCCCCGGCGGCGCGCTCCAGCGCCTCGACCAGCTTGGGATGGTTGTTGAGGCCGAAGGTGACGGCCACCCCCTGGCCCAGCTCGATGGAGTCCTTCTCCGGCACCCCCTCGTGGCGGCCCTGGTCGACATCGATGACCAGCACGGCGTCGGGGCGGTTGGCGTAGGTGAAACCGGCGGCCCCCAGCCCCGTCCACTCCTCCTGGACGCCGGCTACAGCGACGAGGTCGTGGAAGTGGCGACGGCGTTGGGCCAGCCGCAGGGCCCAGGTCACCGCGGCCACGGCGCTGCGGTCGTCGCAGGCGGCCACGGCGCGGACGGCGCCGTCCAGCCTGGTGTAGTCGCTGGGAAAGCTGACCGGATCGCCGACGGCGACCTTGTCCCGAACCTCGGCTTCGGGGAGGCCGAGATCGAGGAAAAGGTCATCCCAGCCCACGACCTGCTTGCGCTCATCCGGGGACTGCAGGTGGGGCGGGGTGGCGCCGACGACGCCACGCAGGGTCTCGCTGCCGTGGACGGTCAGGACCTGCCCCGGCAGGATGCGTTTATCTACGCCGCCGACCATCTGCAGGCGCAGAAAGCCGCCGGTCTCGATACGGTAGACCTCCAGGCCGATCTGGTCCAGATGGGCCACGGCGGCCAGCTTGAGCCGCTCGCCGTCGGGACCGTCGCCGCGCTTGACTCCGATGACGTTGCCCACGCGGTCCGTGGTCAACTCATCGACCAGGGGCTCCCAGAGTTCGCGGACCACCTCGGCGGCGGGGCCTTCGGTGCCGGTGAGACCGGCGACGCCGGTCAGGCGTTCCAGCAGCTCATCCAAGTCTGTTCCACCTTTCAAGCCGTCTTGTCGCGATTGTCAAAGGGGTCTAAGTTTAGGCCATCGACGGCCTCCGGGTCAAGGGAGAGGGTGTGGCGGGCCCCGACGCACGCTACCACTGCCAACGGGCCATCCGAGGTACGGCGCACGCATTCCCGATGGACGCCCTGGAACAGATGGCCGGCGCACCGTTGGTGAGCTTGCAAACGATGGCGTCGGTTTCCGCGCAGAGGCCTGCAATGGCGATAACAACGCTGATGCATCGGTTGATCGATGCTATCGCCGCCAACGGGTGATGGGTGGATGATGGCTCGAAGTTTCGTCAACGTGTGATTACCGTTCCCGCTTGGCGCGATCCAGTTATTAGGTCGTATCCGCAGGTTCGGTTGGATTGCTGGGACTGTGGATCATGGTTTTCGTTGGAAAAGGGGACTCGTTCGCTTGTTTATTAATGTATGTCGGTTTCATGTTGGACTTTCGCGTGCACCGATAACTATCAGTAGGCCGGTTACCTTGAGAACGTCAAACCTGCTTGCGGTGATTTATACGCAGGGACGCTCATCCTGTCTAGCTTCATATGCAGCATTGAATTGGTATAGGCTAGCAAAATGATGAAATCCAAAAATATAATTGCAAAACTGTTCGATAATATGTTATAAGTGTAAAGTCGAGTTCAAGCCCCAACTATCAAACTCTACGGTTTAAACCAACTGTTTAAGCGGATAAGTAAAGATTTGCCTACCAACAGGAAGGATCGATCATGACGCCTCAAGACAAACTGGTCAAGGCCCGCAAGAAGGCCCGTCAGGCTCGGGAGAACCGCTCGGCCAAAGAATCCAAGTTCCTCAACAAGTTCGATGTCCCCGACGAAAAGAAGCAGGAGCTCGAGGCCCCCGACGAGAAGTACTACCTCACCCCGCGGGGCATCGCCGAGAACCTGGGCATCTCCTACCAGGTCGTGATGAAGCACCTGCACCTGGCCGCCGAGACAGAGGGCCAGGAAGGCCTGCGCCACCGCCGTAAGGGACCGCGCTACGTCGTCAGCGAGGAGGACTTCGAGGACTGGTACGACAAGTACATCGCCGGTTAAGCGAGAACAAGTGTTGGTTGCAGGCCCCCGCTTCAACGGGGGCCTGCTGTCAAGGGGCCTGCTGTCAAGGGGCCTGCTGTCAAGACGATGGACTCGTATTAACAGGTTGCGGCTCGATTCGACCGGCCAGTAAAGGAGCGCCCCGCGGCGCTCCTCGTCTTTGAACCCGGCGCTCGTCCGCCGGACTCAATACTGGGTCAGGTCGAAGTACAGCGGCTCGCCGGTGCCCACGTTATAGTTGTTGACGTAGACGATCGGCGTCACCGCCAGGTTGTGGAAGCCCGGCGCCATGTTCAAAGCCCAGTAGGGAATATAGAGCGCCAGGTCCTCGAAGTAGATGTCGTTGCCCTCGACGATGAACTGCTCGGTGTAGACGGCCACCTGGCCGTAAATGTCGGCGTAGTATTGGGAGTTGGCGTACAGCGGCTGGCCGTTGGCGAAGGTGAACTGCAGCACTACCTGGCCCACGCCGCCGTAGCAGTTGGAGAGCTCGCCGTCGAGATAGACGACCATGCCGAAACCGTCCGGGGTCTCGACGTCGTACTCGACCCAGGTGGTGTCGACTTCGGCGTAGGGGTAATCGGCGGGGGCGTAGATGTCCGGATCGTAGGAATCGACGTAGTAGTCCGTGGGATCAGCCTCCGGGCTGTCCTCCACCTGGTAGGGGCCCTTGCCGTCGTCGTAGGGATCGTACTCGATCTCGTCGGGACCGTCGTAGGTCACGTCGTCGGGAACGCTGATGATCAGGTCCTGGCAGACATAGCCCTCGACGACGATCTGCTTCATCGCCTCGTAGGAGATCCAGCCGCAGCCGTTGTCGCCCCAGCCCGTGCCCCAGGAATTGAAGATCTTGAAGGCCCCGCGGGCATCATCGTAACCGATGGCCACCACGGCGTGGCCCCCCGTCGAATAGCCCGAGTAGCTGGAGTAAATCTCGCCGGGTCCCAGGTATTCCAAGGCGTTGTCGACCATGATGCCCAGCATCACCGGGAAACCGCTGGAGATCTGAGCCTTCATCTCGACGGTGTCCATCACGTTGACCCGCCGCCAGGTGGCGATGCGGTAGGGGTTGGCCCGGCTGCGCTCGTTGTGCGTCGGCATGGTCGAGCAGTCCCACTGGTTGTAACCGAACTCCGACAACGGCAGGGCACCCTGCTCGGTCAGGACGTTGAAGGCGTCGATATAGCTGGCGCCGCCCATCCGGTTGCCCGGAGGATAGGCGATCTGGTTATAGACATAGGCCGGTGAGAACCGGTGATCGTCGTCCTCGATGTTCCAGCCGCGCTCCACCCCCTCCTGATAAGTCTTGACGCCGTAAGCCGCCGCCCAGCCGACACAGGAGGACTGCTCGCCCTGATCGCCCGGGGAGGGGAAGTAACGTCGCAGGTCGGCCGACGAGGGCACCTCGCCCATCAACGGCGGACTGGCCAGGGGGATCGAACGGTAGCGGTCCTCCTCGGCGAACACCAGCCCCGTCGAGCGCTGGGCCGCCAGGGGACTCAGCGTCCCGAGGGCCAAAACCAACACCAATGCCGTGTAAACGAAACGCCTGTGCATGGCATAAACCTCCGTTAAACCTGCGGGACCCGGCTCGGGAGCTCTACCACCCGGGTCGGCGCAGCCGCTGGTTGCCGTGGTGGATGCTTACTACCATTTTAGCCCAACTCGGTGCCGTTGTCAGGTGGCTTGACCAAAACCACAAACGCCTCGACGGCGGCGGGAGGCCGTTGATAGCGATACCGAGGTCTGCGGCCGCCGCAGACCCCCGGCCGGAACTGGCACGGTTTTTGCATCTCGGCGACCGTTAATGACGATGATAACGGTCGGCCTCCGCAAAAACCGTGCCAGTTCCGGCCGGGGGTCGTGGTTTTTCGGGGGTTGGCGGGTTTTCAGCGGCCTCCCGCCGCCGGTTCGTCAACGTCCCGCGAGGTTTAGAAGAACAGCCGACTGATGTCGGAGTAGACGGCGAGGATGAACAGGCCGCCGATCAGCAGGATGCCGAGGTAGGCGAAGCCGCGCTGGACGGCGGGCGGTGTGGGGCGTCGGCGGATCATCTCGCCGATGAGCAGGGTCAGGTGGCCGCCGTCGAGGGGGAAGACGGGCAGCAGGTTGAAGATGGCCAAGAGGACGGATAGGGTGGCGACAAAGCGCAGGAAGGCGGAGATGCCTTGTTGGGCGATCCGGCCCGAGGCGTAGGCGATGGTCAGGATCGAGCCCAGGTTCTGCTTGACGGGCAGTCGGTTGGTCAGCAGCAGGGAGATGCCGCGGTAGGTGCTCTGGAGTTGACCGTAGGTTTCGCCGGCGGCGAGGGCCAGGCCGTCGAAGGGTCCGGGGTGGATCTCGCGCACCCGGCCGCCGAGGATGAACAGGGCTTCTTCGGCCAGCACCCGGGTTTCGATCTGCAGGTTGAAGGCCTCACCGTTTTCATGGATACGCAACAGCACGGTCTCGGCGTCGTTGTCGACGGCGGCGGCCAACTCGGCGCGGAAGTCTTGCAGGGTGGTGACGCCGACGCCGTCGACGGCGGAGATGCGCTGGCCCTCGCGGAAGCCCAGTTCCCGGGCGTACTCCCCGGTTTCGGCGATCGTGGTCTCGATGTGCGGGGCGACGCCGATCTGGCCGTATCCCAGTTCGGGGTTGGTGTAGGGAGTCAGTTGGAGTTCGCGGTGCTGGCCGCCGCGCTCGACGGTCATGCTGAAGGAGCCGCCGGAGTGCATCATCACCTGTTCGGTGAACTCTTTCCAGCTCGCCACGGGTTCGTCCTCGACGGCCAGGACGCGATCGCCGGGTTCGAGACCGGCCAGGGCGGCCGGTGAGCTTTGGCCCTCGGGTAGCTCGGCGACGACCTGGCCGATGACTGGCTCATAGTAGACCTCTTCGTAGCCGATCCAGTTGACGACGCTGAAGATAAACAGGGCCAGAACGAGGTTGGCGACGGGCCCGGCCAGGTAGACCAGCAGGCGGTGGGAGCGGGGGTGGCTGAGCAGGTGGTGGGGTTCGGACTGCAGGGGGTCCTGGATGTTGTCGCCGGCCAGGCGGACGTAGCCTCCCAGGGGGACCAGGGAGAGCCGGTAGTCGGTGTTGCCGCGCTGGAGGCCGAAGAGCCGCTTGCCGAAACCGACGCTGTAGGTGTCGACGCCGATGCCCAGGGCGCGGGCGACCCACATGTGACCGGCCTCGTGGAACAGCACCACGGGGAAGAAGGCCAGCAGGAAGTAGATGATCGACTCGAAGATGGTTTCCACGGGCGACCTCGTCAGCGGTTGTCGAGTTCGGTCAGCAGACGGCGGGCGGTCGCTCGGCCGCGATCCAGGGCCGTGCGGACCTCGTCGAGGGAACGGTAATCCGGGGCGCCGAGTTCGTCCAGCACCCGTTCCAGGATGACCGGGATCCCGGTGAAGGGCAGGCGGCCTTCGAGGAAGGCGGCCACGGCGACCTCGTCGGCCGCAGAGATATGGGCGGGGGCCAGGCCGCCGGCCTCCCAGGCCCGCCGGGCCAGGCCCAGGCAGGGGAAGCGCACCTCGTCGGGGGGTTCGAAGTCCAGCCGGCCGACCATTGACAGGTCGAGCTTCGGAGCGGGGCCGGGCCGGCGCTGCGGAGACGTCAGCGCGTACTGGATCGGCAACAGCATGTCCGGGGCGCCGAGCTGGGCGACGACGGAGCCGTCGACGTACTCGACCAGGCTGTGGACCACGCTCTGAGGATGGACGACGACGTCGACACGCTCGACGTCGAAGAGCCAGTGGGCCTCGATCAGCTCCAGGCCTTTATTGAATAGGGTGGCGGAGTCGATGGTGATCTTGGCGCCCATCGACCAGTTGGGATGCTCGAGGGCTTCGCCCGGGGTGACGTCACCCAGCTTTTCGCGTTCGCGGAAGGGCCCGCCCGAGGCGGTCAGGATCAGTCGCTCGACATCACCGACACCGCGTTCGCCCAGGCACTGCCAGATGGCCGAGTGCTCGGAGTCGACGGGCAGTAGTCGGACGTTGAATTCCGCCGCGGCCGTGGTGAACAGCTTACCGGCGGCGACGAGGACTTCCTTGTTGGCCAGGGCGATGTCCTTGCCGGCGGCCATGGCGGCGTGGACGGCCTCGAGTCCCACGGAACCGGAGCTGGCGGCGACGAAGGTGTCGGCGCCCTCCAGTTCGGCCAGGTCCAGCAGCCCCCGGGGTCCGGCGGCGACCTCCGTCGGCGCATCGAGCTCGCGCAGCTTCAGCCGCAGCCGCTCGGCGGCCTCGACATCGTAGAGCGCGGCCAGCAGCGGCCGGAATTCCTCGATCTGGGCCAGGACCTCGTCGACCTCGTCCAGGGCGCCGACGCCGACCACGGGCAGCTCCAGCTCCCGGGCCACGCGCAGGGTGTTGGTGCCGATCGAGCCCGTCGAGCCGAGGATCGCCAGGGAGCGCATCCGTTTCCTTCCGTTCAGGTGTTGTAGATTATCATGAGATATCGAGCGCTTAATCGAAGCCCACGCGGTAGAGGAAGATGACCACCTGTTCGACGGCGGCGAGGTAGAGCAGGGTCGCGGGGGCGGCGACGAGGAAGCTGTCCAGGCGGTCGAGGACGCCGCCGTGGCCGGGTATCAGCCTGCCGGTATCGTCGAGACCGGCGCGGCGCTTGAGGGCCGAGATCAGCAGGTCGCCGACCAGGGCGAAGGCGGCGACGACGAGGCCGAAACCGATAGCCACGCCGTCGCCCAGGGCGGTGTCGAGCAGCCAGCGGTCGAGGGCCCAGGCGGCGCCGGCGGCGAAGAACAAACCAAAGATCAACCCGGCGACGGTCTTCTTGGGGCTCAGCTCCGGGGTCAGCTTGCGCCGGCCCAGGAGTTTGCCGAAGATGTAGGCGGCGGTGTCCGCCGTCCAGAGGGCGGCCAGGAAGAGCAACAGCCGCTGTCCGCCGGACACCCCGCGGCCGAGCAGAAAGGCGGCGCCCAGTCCTAAGCCTACGTGGAGGGCGGCCAGGCTGGTTCCCAGGGGCCGGCCGCCCGCCGCGGGCTTGACCAGCAGCACCACTGGGGTGGTGACGATCAGCGCCCCCAGGGTGCCCAGGGCCAACCCGCCGAGGTCCCGGGCCCAGGCGCCGCCGATGATCAGCACGGCGCCAACGACGGCGGCCCCCCGGTACGGCCGCCAGGGCACGGGCAGCAGCCCGGCGTACTCGTTGACAGACAGCACGGCCAAGGCGATCAGCAGGCCCAGCCAGGGCCACCAGGCGCCCCACCAGGCCGCCGCCACGAAGACCCCGGCCCACAACAGGCCGAAGATGCCCCGCAGCAGCAGCTTGATCCCGCTCCGCCGCTTGTTGTCCGTCTCAACCATCGCTTCGTCGATAACCTCTGGGGCGCACAGAGCCGCTCGGCTTGCTCGTCAACGTCTACCGCGCCGCGGCGCTGCAACCGGTACGGCATTTGAGCTAACTGCCACAGCGCGGCGGACATAGGCAAGGACCCCGGCGGGGTCCATGATAGCATTCCCGAGGTGTGAAGGGAAAAGGCCACCTCGAGCCGCGGGGCTCAATAGCCCAGGTCGAGTTCGACGAGCACCGCGCCGTCGGGCTGGACGACCATCGTCACCTGGTAGGCCGACGAATCCTCGATGTACTCGCCCCGGGATTCGACGCATGAGCCGTCGGGGCGGCGGTAGCTGATCCAGACCAGGCTCTCGCCCTCGACGCCCTCGAGGTCGACTGCGGTGCGTCCGCCGTCGGTCAGCTCGCCCAGGGTGAACTCGTGCCCCTCCTCGAGGTGGGCGGTCAGGTCCTCGACGGTCTCCCGGCTCTGGTTGATCACCGTCAGCGTGGCCCCGGCGTAGCCGTCGCCGGCGTCGGTCAACAGGTAGACCAGCACGGCGCCGGCGCAGGTCACCAGCAGGATGGTGATTATCCGTTTCAGCCGCGCGCTATCCATCATCCTCCCCCTGCAGTTGATCGCCCAGACGGCCGAAGCGCCGCTCCCGCCCGGCGTAGGCCGCCAGGGCCTTGTAGAGCTCCTCGCGGGAGAAGTCGGGCCAGTAGGCTTCCGTTACATAGATCTCGGCGTAGGCGATCTGCCAGAGCAGGAAGTCCGACACCCGCAGCTCCCCCGAGGTGCGCACCAGCAGATCGACGTTGGGTTGCCCAGCCGTGTAGAGGCGGCGTTCGATCAGCCCCTCGGTTATCGGCTGCTCGTCGATCACCCCGTCGGCCATGTCGCGGCGCAGGGCGTTGACGGCGTCGCAGATCTCGGCCCGGCCGCCGTAGCTGACCGCCAGGTTGAGGTTCAGCCCGCTGTTGGCCGCCGTGGTGATCTCGTCCTCGCGCACCGCGTCCATGACGAACTCCGGCAGCAGCTCCCGCCGTCCCAACACCCGGAAGCGGATGTTGGAGTCCATCATCTCCTCCAGCTCACTCTTCAGAAATTTTACTAAGAGCCGCATTAGCGTGTTGACTTCGCTCTTCGGCCGGTTCCAGTTGTCCAGGCTGAAGGCGTAGAGTGTCAGCGACTCCAGCAGCAGGTCGCCGCAGGCGCGGACGATGTCCTTGGCCCGCTCCATCCCCCGGCGGTGGCCGAAGACCCGGGGCCGTTTACGCTTGGCCGCCCAGCGGCCGTTGCCGTCCATGATGATCGCCAGGTGGCGCGGCAGCCTGGCGAAGCTCGGCACCTCCGGCTTCTCGGCGTGGGGGTCGAAGCTGTGTTTTTTCCGTAGCGGCATGGGGCGGGGGTTTGTCCGTTCCGGGTGCGCCGGGTGGGGTTGGCGGGGGCTTTGGCAGTATAGCCCCGCCCCCGGGGGCTGTCAAGGCGGGGTGGGCGGGATTGATGACTATCGCCTGTCGACAAATAAGTCAAACATATTGATATTGGAGATTGTTGTTACAACCGAGACGTCAGGAGGCTGTAAATGGGATCTGGATACGATTACTACATCTCCTGCTGCTCATACAGCAGCGGACACATCAGTAGCGCCGGGGTGCATGAGAACCTGCATGGATCGTTGGGAAGCAAGGTCATCCGTTCGAGGTCTTGGATTGTTGGCAGGATTAAGGCAATGTACTCCTTCTGCACCATCGTCAGAACGGCGGGGAGGTGGCGCAAGGGTGCCAAGGTCAATGTCATCACCGTCGGGGGTAATCTGTATCTGAGAACGGACGCTAACCGGACAAAGCGTGACAATCTCGGCGAGTTGCCCGAGTGCTGACCCCCGGCCGGTTCAAGGTCTGATTAAACCGCAGCCCGCGCGCTGCGGTTTGTCATTGTGCGACTGAGGGGCTATACTGGTGTAATTGACCCTTACGAACTTGCTGCGAAATCCAGAGCGATGAAACCGAACACCCGCCCCCGTTGAATGGTCGTCGGCGACGTCGATCCTGCCGTCACCGGCGAGCCGGAGTTCAGCGAACGCGTGACAGTGACTTGTTTACCCAACCGGACCCGAGGAGGTCGATGATGAAACGTTTACTGGTGCTATTCCTTTCCATCCTGCTGCTGACCTTCGTTCTGACGGGCTGTGACAGTGCGACAGACGGCGACGGCGACGGTGGTGGTGACGGCGGCGGCGACGGTGGCGACGATCCCGGCGAGCTGGGCTGGGCCTTCGATATCGCCGACGGCGTCAGCGAGGTCGAAGACCTGTTGATCATCCTCGGCGGCTACATCGACGGCGACGGCGAGCTCGACGATCAGATGGGCACGTGGACCTTCATCTTCGGCGACGTCGACGGCTCTCAGGACCAGGTCTATCAGGTAACGGTCTTCCCCGACGGTTCCCACGGCGCCGAGTGGGTCGAGGCCGGCGACTTCGATCCCTTCTGGACGGCGATCCCCGAGTACCGCAGCGCCGCCGACTGGGTCGCCAAGGCCGACGACGCCGTTTCCGGAACGACCTTCGACAGCCGGACCCTGATGGTAGAGTACGACGGCCTCGGCGAGTTCACCGCCGCCGACAACATCTGCTGGGTGGTTTACCTCAATACCGACTACCAGCCCGTGGCCATGGTCATCCTGGACGCCGACGACGACGACGTGCTGGATACGTTCATCTATTAGGTTCGTTCGGCGCGCTTGCCGAAGTTCTTTGTAGTTCTTTGATGTTCTTTGACGTTCTTTGACGTTCTTTGTTGATTTCCAACCCGGGCCCTCGCGGCCCGGGTTTTACTTACCTTGCGCACCTTCCAGCGGCCTTTTGACTTCCCCAGCGGGGAACGTTACAATCTGAGCGGATAAAACAACTAAAAACCCGATCCCGCGAGGAGAAGAATCCGGGCGATGTTCCGCACCTTCCACCACAACGCCCGCACCCCCCACGGCCAGGCCTTCCGCCGCCTGCGCCTGCTCGTCCTTTTCTCCGACTCCGAACCTCCCGTTTCAGCATAGGCCCCTGACGGGGTCTCCCTTTACCCAACCGGCCCCCGGCCGGACGGTTTGCAGAGCCAAAAAAACAACCACGGGCCGCACGGCCCAAACGCTGGAGAAACAACGATGGAGAAGAAAAAGGTCCTGATCATGGGAGCCGCCGGTCGCGACTTCCATAACTTCAACACCTACTTCCGCAACAACAAGGAATTCGAGGTCGTGGCCTTCACCGCCACCCAGATCCCCGACATCGACGGGCGCAAGTACCCCGCCGAGCTGGCCGGTGAGCTCTACCCCAACGGCGTACCGATCTACGACGAGTGCGAGCTGGTCAACCTGATCGAGAAGAACGACATCCACACCGTGGTCTTCTCCTACTCCGACGTGCCCCACGAGTACGTCATGCACAAGGCCTCGATCGTCAACGCCGCCGGAGCCAACTTCGCCCTGCTGGGCGGTCCCGCGGTGACCATCGAAGCGGGCAAGCCGCTGATCAGCGTCTGCGCCGTGCGCACCGGCTGCGGCAAGAGCCAGACCTCGCGCAAGGTCATCGACACCCTGCTCAAGGCCGACAAGCAGGTCGTCGCCATCCGCCACCCCATGCCCTACGGCGATCTGGTCAAGCAGAAGGTCCAGCGCTTCGCCGAGTTGGCCGATCTCGACAAGCACAACTGCACCATCGAGGAGATGGAGGAGTACGAGCCCCACATCGCCGCCGGCAACGTCATCTACGCCGGGGTCGACTACGGCGCCATCCTGGCCGAGGCCGAGCAGGAGGCCGACATCATCCTCTGGGACGGCGGCAACAACGATACTCCCTTCTACAAGAGCGACCTGCACATCGTCGTCGTCGATCCCTTCCGCGCCGGTCACGAGCTGGCCTACTACCCCGGCGAGACCAACCTGCGGATGGCCGACGTGATCGTCGTCAACAAGCTCGGCGCCGTCGATCCCGACGAGCTGGCCTACCTGCGCGAGAACATCCGCTGCGTCAACCCCGAGGCCGTGGTCATCGAGGCCGCCAGCCCGCTGACCGTCGAGAGCCCGGAGAACATCACCGGCAAGCGCGTGCTGTGCATCGAGGACGGTCCGACGCTGACCCACGGCGAGATGACCTTCGGCGCCGCCGTGGCCGCCGCCGAGAAGTTCGGCGCCGGCAGCCTGGTCGACCCGCGCCGCTGGGCTGTAGACAGCATCGCCGAGACCTTCGAGAAGTACCCGGAGATCGGCGTCCTGCTGCCCGCCATGGGCTACGGCTCCCAGCAGATCAAGGACCTGGAGAAGACCATCAACGCCATGGTCGCCGACGGCGCCATCGACAGCGTGGTCATCGGCACCCCGATCGATCTCAACCGCATCGTCGAGATCAACTGCCCGACCAGCCGGGTCAAGTACGAGCTGCAGGAGATCGGCCATCCCGACCTGGCCGACGTCCTGTCGCAGAAGGGTTTCATGTAGCAACCGCTCGTTGAGGGCCGGTGAAGCGGTCTTGTGATCACCGTCCTTCTTGGACGAAGGGTCATGTTGAGCAGGCCTTCAGCCCTTCGTTGACGACGGGGAGTCTGTCTGATGATCCCCGCCCCCGTTTCGAGTGAAGGGCCATAGTACGTTGCCCTTCGTCGAATACGGTACTTCCCGCGCGAGGGGACGGTCCGCCCGGACCGTCCCCGTTTTTCATGCTTGAAACAGGTCGCGCACCCTCGGCAGAAGAGAGCGAGCCGGGGAAGCCCGCTCAGAGCGCCGTGAGCACACCCGGGAAGATACCCGACCAAAAAACTCGAAAAATAAGCCACAATGTGATTGCCGTCACATTAATCGACAACAACAGCGGCTATTAATGTAGGTGATGCAGATGAGAAGGGGTCTCAACAAAAGCGCGATCGGTTGATCAAACGACGTTAGGCCCCATAACTTAAGGAGTTACGATGAAGAAGCTCGCCTACATCTCCCTGTTCGTCCTGCTGCTGGCCTCCCTGGGCGCGGCCCAGATCAGTGACAGTCCCAATTCGCCCCGCGAGGGCATCATCCCCGATCTGGGGCCCGGCGAGATCCTCATTCCCCGTTACGACCCGGGGAACAAAACTGAACCCCTACCGCCCAACGGTCTGCCCATGAACGCCCTGAACCCGGACGGCTACGTCGGACCCGACGATGTCAAGAATCGAGTCAACCCGACCGGCGGCTCAGCCCTGGACAGCCTGGAACAGAACCCGTCCGAGGCCGTCAACCCGCTCTACGGTATCGCTCCCTACGAGCCCCCGCGCTGGGAGCCCAAGGACCGCTTGAACCCGGAGCGCGGCGACGACTCCTTCGAACCCAAGGACCGCTTGAACCCTCAAGCTCGGTAGGCTCGACCAGCGGCAGACCGGGCTCGCGAAGGACTGTTAACAGTCGACAAACCGCATATTAACGTTGGGACAATCCGGCGGCCCATGGGTCGCCGGGTTGTCGATTACGCCGACGGGGTCGAATGTTGTATACTTGATACTCAACCTACAACACACGGGAGGTCATCAATGATCAAGCGCGGCAACCTGATCCCCCTGGGCACCATCGCCCTGGGCATGAGTACCCTGATGCTCGGTCTCTACCTGACGAACCTGTTCCAGACCTACGGCGGACTGGAATCGTTGTTGCCCATCGGGTTGAACATGGGCGGCCTGGCCCAGGTGCTGATCGGCATCTTATGCTACTTCCGCGGCAGTACCCGCGAGGCGACGGCCTTCCTCGCCGTGGGTCTGTTCTGGTTCGGTTACGGCTTCGTCGGTCTGGGCTCGTTATTTGGTGAGGGCGGCGCCCTGATCGGCTTCTTCTACCTGCTGTGGCTGGTCCTCGTCGGCAGCTTAGCCCTGATCTACTGGAAGCGCGGCAGCCATATCCGCGCCGCGGGTTACGCCGGACTGGCCCTGTGCTTCTTCTTCCAGGCCCTGGCCCACTGGACCACCCTGGGGCTGCTGTCGATCAGCGGCGGGGTGATGGCCGTGCTGGGCGGTCTGCCCCTGCTCCATCTCGGGCTGAAGTCCTTCATCGACAAGGCCGTAGCGGAGCCGGAACTGGAAGACGAGGTCTAACGGAAAACCCGCTGCGGATCCAGACGAACCGGCCGTAACCTCCGGCCTTCTATGTGACAGCTAAGGCCGCCGCCGCTTACGTTTCCGCTTGATCGAAGAAAGGAAAACCCATGCGCGCTAGCATCATCGTCATCTGCTGCCTGTCCGTCATGCCCGGCCTGGCTGATCAGGGTGCCAGTCAGATCCACCTCGACGACGGCGGCGGCCTGATCGAATACTGGGACACCACGAGCCTGACCTCGCCCGGCGTCAACGACCAATGGAGCGGTCGACCCCTCGACGGCGATGTTCTCTGGCACTACCACATCCCCGACGGCGGCGGCGGGCAGCGCAACACCTGCGCCTTCGGAAACGATTACGACCACGTCCTCTCGGGCGGCTGGTTCCTGGGCTTCAAGCTGTTCGCCACCCTGGGCGACGGGCAGCCCGTCTGGGAGTGGTACGAGGAGGGCTCCGAGGGTCACCGCGGCGGCTTCGCTCCCGTCGGCGCCGAGAGCGCCGACATCTTCTACGGCGTCTGGTACAACAACTTCGACACCAGCTTGTTCCGCATTTACCGCTTCGACTCGCAGACCGCCGGTCCGCTGTGGACCTACGACGCCTCCGCCGCCGGTTACACCACCGAGAACATGTGGAGCAATGATCTGCGGCTGGACTGCACCCCCGATGGCTCTCTGCTGGCCGTGGGGGTCAAGCATGACGGCCATCCGGCGGTGCTCTTCTTCGGTCCCGACTCCTCCACGCCCCTGGGCGTCTGGGAGGACACCGGCAACGCTTTCGGACCCTCCAAGGTCCGGTTGAGCGACGACGGCTCCGTCGTCGTGCTGCGTGCCGGAACAACCTTCTACCGCGTCGACGTCGCCACCGCCGCCACGGTCGCCTCCTGGAGTGCGGGCAGCAACGAGGGCTGGGCCGTCAGCACCGACGCCTCGCTGATGGGCTACGCCAACGCCCCGTTGACCGTGGTGGAGTGGAACGCCGGTGCCGGCGAATACCAGCAGCTCTGGCAGTACCAACACCCCGGCAGCCCCACCCATTATGTCGGCACCATGGCCTTCAGCGACGATAACGCCGAGCTGGCCGTCGGCTGGTGGGAGTTCGACATGTATAACATGCTGCAGTGCTTCTTCACCCACCATCAGGTGGCCGGCGACGGCCAACCCGATTGGGAGTACGCCACCCCGCGGGGTACCGACAGCGAATATCAGGACCGTCCCGTCAGCTGCAGCCTCTCCGCCGACGGCCGGTTGATCGCTTTCGGAACCTGGGGCAACGCCGACCAGACTCATGACGAGGTGCTGGTCTTCGACAACGAGAACCCGACGGAGCCCTACTACGGCCTCGATCACCTCGGTTCCTGCGAGCACGTTGAGCTCTCCGCCGACGGCCTGCTGCTGACCTCGGCGGGCAAGACCGTCCACGTCAACGAGATGGGCTCCGGCGGCGACGTCTACGCCGCCGAGTTGGACCCCCTTGTCGGCGTCGGTGACGGCGTCCTGAGCGCCGAGGGCCTCGAGGACGGCGTCCTGCTCGACTGGACCTCGGCGGTCGGCGGCCGGGCGACGGTCCTGCGCGACGGCGCCGTTGTGGCCGCCGGCCTGACCTCGAGCGCCTGGCTGGACCGCGACGCCGCCCCCGGCCGGACCCACCGCTACACGGTGCGCCTGCAAACGCCCGACGGCGAACTCCTCCTCCTGGGCCCCGTCGAGGTTTTCTACGATGCCGGTACCGCGAACCGGTCCGCGCTGGACCTGCCGCATCCCTGCCCCTGCGATACGGCTTGCGTGGTCGAGGTCGAGCTGTCCAGCGCCAGCCTAGCCGAACTGGTCCTATACGATCTGGCCGGTCGCCGGATCCAAGTAATCCATTGCGGTGTGCTGGCTCCCGGGCGACACGATTTCACCTTGCAGACCTCGTCACTGTCCGAAGGCCTCTATCTCCTGCGGTTGACCGTCGCAGGCGAGGTTCAGAACCGCCGCTTGATCGTGGCCCGCTAGCGACCAGGGGTCGCAGACTCTTGATAAAACCGGGATCCTCTCGATCCCGGTTTTGTTATGCCGATCGTTAAACAACATTGAGCTCTCTCAGCTATTACTGGCCGCCGGGAAGCGCTGAACAGGAACACGCAATTTCGATCACCCGACTTGGGGTGCGATTGTGTTCACGCTGGTATCGACACAGCAGGAACTCTTTCCTTTGACGTGGGATCTGTCGATATACCGGAACGGTTTTGCGATAACCCGAGACGGGTAACAGGCATCACCGTCGAGAATAAAAAGTGACAATAGCGACAGGTGCGCCCATGGCGACGAGGGATACTGATAAGCTGCTCGGTGAAAGGCAAGAAAGACACAGCTCTGCCAAAGTGTGTTTCACAACCGAAGCCTGTGATACAGGTTTTTACGGGAAGTTAAGGAGCAGGGGAATGGGAAAGGGAATCGCTCTAACAAACGGCAGGTTGATGCCGTCGGCCCAGGGTGGACTGGCTTGCTATGACGCAATGACGCTGGTCCGGGCGCGGATCGCCCGTATGCTGCGGGCCCGGCGGGGAGAGCTGGAATCTCATCCCGATTGGGGCAATCCGTTGCTGGAGCGTCTCTCCGCTCCGACAGACCGTGAGACTATGGTCGCCTGGACCGACGAGTTGCGTCGGCTTGTGGGCGGAGATCCTGCTGTACGCGAAGTCATGGACCTAACCATCAAACGTCTCGGCAACCGCAGTTGGTTTATCAACATCGTTTTCATTCCCCATGATCTAAGCGAACAGCAGATGGAGATTATGCTCGTCTAGATGCTTCACGGGCGGTAGAAGAAAGGACGGCAGGAATGCTATATACCGACAGTGAACTGCTAACACGAATTATCGAATACTACAGGGCCCGTTGTCCCCAACTAGACGATTACACTCCGGGCGAGGTCATGCTTGGGCTGGCCGAAGGCGATCGCGACGTCGCGGCGGACCTGCTCTACCAGGCTGAAAAGCAGCTCAATCGCTGCATGATCGACACCGCGAAAGGCGACGATCTGGACGTACTGCTAACCGGTTACGGCTTTTCAAGGCCTGCACCGGCCAAAGCGCACGGCGTAGTCACTATTTCTACACCTTCCCTAAGCAGCGATACGATCGTCGGTACGACGATCACCATCCCCAAGGGTACCAAGCTGGGGTTGGGCAGCTTTAATTACACTTCGAATGTGGTCTTCGAAACCGATTACGACGTTGATTACACCTACGGGGACACCTCCACAACAGATGTCGACATTACGGCTGTGGAACCCGGATCCCGCGGCAATGTTAATGCTAATACGATTACACGTATTCTAAATAACGAGAGCTGGGCGGTCAAGGTGACGAATCCCTCACCGACCAGCGGTGGGCACGACGATTGGTCCGATAGTGAGTACAGACGCCTCTTCCGCGCCTGGTTGGCCTCGATGGGCAAGACGACCAAGACCGCCGTCGAGGGCCGAGCCCTGCTGGTGCCCGGTGTCTACAACGCCCAGTTGGCAGAGAACGTTACGAGCAACGAGGAGACTGTCACCGAACTCAAGGGTAATAACGTCCTGTTTATTTGGAACGGTACAGATCAAACAGCTGACGAGGCATTGGAAATCCGGGTCCGTGAGGTGTTGGTCGACGATTACCGTGGTATTGGCACCACCCTAACCGTCAAGCACGCAACTCCTGTAGCCGTGGACTTGACGATTGAAAGACTTACGATCAAGCAGGGTTACAGCAACAACAAGATCAAGAATGACGTCTCAGTCGCTCTGCAACGCTATATCAGGAGCTTGGCACCCTCGCAGAATGTCAGCAAGGCCAAGGCCGTCCAGCATGCAATGCAGGTGCCGGGCGTTAAGGAAATTCAATTCAATGATAGTGAAGCTATTGAAGAAATCAACATCGGATGTGTCGCCCTGCCCGGGGACGTGACCTTTACCAACATCGATCGCGCGGGGGGTGAGTCGTCGTGAACAGGGAGCAGATACGAGAGCGATTGTTGGGTGAGTTGCCGCTGGAACTCGACGTCGACGATCCTCTCACCGGCGGCTTCATTGAGGCTAGAGTCGACCGGTTGCTGGAGGTTGCTGAACGCATCGACGAGCAGGTTTATCTGCCGACCTTCGGCCGTTCCTCTGACTGGTATCTGAGTAGGATCGCCCATTCCCTGGGTATTCAGCGCCGCCACGCTGAGAATGATCATTGGTTGAGACAGCGGGTGTTGCGGATAGTTTTCGGGCGTCATCAGGGCACCCGCTTGGGCGTCGAGGAAGCACTCGCTGATCTGCTGGTCAAGCAGGCGATCATTGTGGAATGGATACGTGATCACCTTTTCCTCGACGCCGAGCGCAGTTTTCTGGGAGGTCCGAAGAACTGGCTCTGTTCTAGAGCCACGATGGGATTGAGCTTCCGAGTCCGCGTCCGACCGCCGATGCTCTGTCTGAAGCAATATGCTCCCTATATCCATCGCACGAAAACGTATATCAGTCCAACCCATACCAAACAGGCTTTCCTCGGGGAATGCTATCTATTTGACGACGAACGGGCCGATTACTCGACGCCGCTGTGGTTGATCTGGTGGCTGGTCGACCGCCTGCGGATGGCAGGAACAACCTTCGAAATGGAGATACTCTGATGGACAAGATCAACTTTACCGACCGACAGGAGCTGACGCTGGCAGACGCCACCTCTATTTTCGATCTAGTGGAAAATGAGTTCTGTCGTGTGCTGCGGGAGTACTTCAGCGAGACTGACGTCGTAATCAAGGGCTTTGAGGTTGCGACCACCATCCCCCCCGCGATGGCCGTCAAGGTCAAAGTGGATGACGATGCGATCATCGGCACTGACACCACGGGCTGGGCCGTCGGGATAGATCCGGCGACCTCCAAACCCGTCCGGCTGACCGCTGACACCACCGCCGCCATCAGTGAGGCCGATGCCTCCAGCGCCCGTGTCGACCTGGTCTGTATTCGCCGTATGACAACGGCGGCCGAACCCGAAGAGCGTTTCTTCTGGGATCCGGAGAACGAGATCATCGATAGTTCCTCGGTCTACACTCGTCTGCTCGACGATTGCGAAATCCATATCTTCGAGGGTGAACTGGGCGGATCGGCGCCGATTCTCGACGATTCGTCCAATCCGATCAGCGATAACTGGCTCAAGCTTGCCGAGGTTGAAGTGGGTGCAGGAGTCACTCAGATCGACAGCAGCAGCATCACCGATGTGCGCAACCTGTACGCTGGTCCGTACGTGAACGAAGACTTCGTCAGCGACAATGTCAAGGACTTCTCTCTGGAGCACGACAAGTTCGAAGGGGTGCGTCGGATTCTGACCGATCTGGATACAACCTACAGCGAGCTATGGAGCACGGACACCAAGGATTGGCTTGACCGGATCGTCCTGGTCTATATGGCTCATCAACCGATGGCCACCATAAACGAAATCACCTCGCTGATCAACCTGTCGAATGTGTCGACCTCGTACAGCTTGGGATCAATCAGCGGCGACACGGCATATATCCGTGTCAACCCCAGCGGCAGGCTGGAGTTCAAGCTTGATTCCAGTTCGTTCGCTAATATCTTCATCCGCGTCGAGGACGGCGGATCCAACAGTTAGGAGCGGTCAAGTGAGCGGTTTACGTTTCGAGATCGAGTGGGGTACCCGGTTGACCTCGGTGGCCATGCTGGTTGGGGTGTTCATCGGCTGCGCGGTGGCCACGGCCCTTGAATGGCTGCCGCCCGACGTGCTCAACTGGGGCTGGGGGGCTCTAGGTACGGCCGTCGCCGCCTTTGTCACGGCCAGGGGCCTGGAAAAACGCAGTCGCATCAGCCGCGTAGGCGGTGAACAAGAATGAGCTGGAATCCCGAAGGGCCAAGGGACCTCGATATCCGGGTCGTGCCCACCCGAGACGCCCATTTCGATCCCAAGCGTCGAATCAAAGGGGTTGTCATCCATTACACCGCCGGCGGCTTTGAGGGTTCCTTGGCCTGGCTGACGCGGCCCGACGCAATTCCGGTTAGTTGCCACTATTTGATCGCTCGCGATGGACGTGTCGTTCAACTGTGCCGGATCGGCCACGTCGCATATCACGCCGGCCGATCCTGGGGCGAAGACAATCCCAACCGTTGGAGCGTGGGCTGCGAGCTTGTGGCTACCTCTAGTGACGGTTACACTTTCACGACCGAACAATATGACGTGCTCAGCCGTTTGCTGGCTTGGCTGTACGACACGCAGCATCTGTGCTTCGCGTACCCGGACGGCGATCCTGCTGGATACCGAGAGCGTGCCTACTGGCACGGTATCTTCCGCGGTGATGGTTTCTGCATTGGCCACAGCGCCGTCAACCCGGGAAAGCCCGACCCGGGGCCCAATTTCAACTGGAAGGCGCTGGCCGATCTGGTGGCCTCGTAGTCATGAGGTCGAGACCAGACGAGTCGTCTTGAGATGACACAAAAGACCAAACTTTGGCTGTTAGGCAGCGTGTTTCTGGCTCTGATCGGGGTCTTGCTGCTGCTGGTGTTTCACTGGCGCGCCACAGCCCTGGAGGCCCAGGCACGCAACGGCGCCCTGGTTGTCGACGCTTTACGCGCTAAAAGTCGTCTGACGACTGTCATAGACAATATCATGAATCTTCAGGTAGATAATATAGAGCTTCGTCGATCCCTGAACAAACGCCGGGCTGAGATCGAGCGTTTGGTCCAAGTCGAGGTCGGCACCGTGCCAATGTCTTACACCGCCGTCCCAGCTGAACCTGAAGGAGAAACCGAACCACCGGCCGCATTCAGTGGCAGCTGGACAGCCGCCGGTGATCACTGGCGGGCACGCTTCAGTTATCCACCGCCGACCTTCGATATCGAACTGCTTCGACGCCATGCCGAGCTGGAAATCGTTTGGGATGATCAGGATATTGTGGGTGTGGCAACCGAGGCCGATTGGCTGATAATCGACGACGTGCACGGGTTGAGAAGAAGACAACCGGATAGCGACTGGTCCCTGGGAGCCACGCTGCGTTATCCAGAAACCGCTGTTGGGGCCCATCTTGACTGGAAGTGGCTGACCTTCGGCGTTGATTACTCTTTCGATGAGCAGAAGCCGGTATTGCGCATGGGAGTGGAGTTCGACCTATGATCATCGAAGCCCGGAAACAAGGATGGTTCGTCAATGCGGATCATCGATGGTTGTCCGTTCCGGCTAACCTGGCTACGCGTTGGCTGTACGGCTCGGTCCGGGCCGAAGATGAAATCATACGATATCTGGACCCCAACGGAGGAACCGATGATGAGGCGTGAGGCTTGCCCCTTGTGCGGTGCCGGGCTCGAGATGAGTGAATTGTTGCTCAAGACCGCCAAGGGTTATCCACTTCACCAGTGTTGTCGCTGCGGCCTCGTCTTCGGTGTAGAACTGCTGGACGAGGAAGAGCTCGACGGTATTTATGATGAGGAGTATGCGGAACATTATTGCAAACCGGCGCTGATACAGCAAAACCGTCATTACGCGGAACAGTTCTTTGCCGACCGACCCAGGGGTGACCTGCTCGAAATTGGATGTGGTACGGGTAGCATGCTCAAGCGTCTGCACGAGTTGGGCTTCAATGTCGAGGGACTTGAACTATCTAAGGCCATGGCTGCCCATGTCGCTGAACTGCCGCTCATACGGGGATCTATCGAAAGGCTCGAATTGAGTACATATTACGGCTGCTACGACTACGTCGTCATGTTCCATGTGCTCGAACACCTATATGATCCGGTTGCCACCGTCGCAAAGGTGTTTAAGTTGTTGCGTCAAGGTGGATTATGGTTTAATTATATGCCCTATATCACCAAAGCGCTGCGCTCTCGCCAGAGCCATATCTCTAAATGGATTCACTTCAATCCCGCCGACCATCGCGAGCACATTAACTTTTTCGATGAGTTGACGATTATCCACCTGGCGGAAAAGGGAGGGTTTAAAGTTGAGCTACTTGACTCCGCGGCCGATGACTTCTGGATTTGGGCGCGTAAATGACGAACTGTGATAATGATATAAGTTTGATGATACGCGCTTAATGCCATAGGCCCCCACAATCCGGGCGGGTACCCGAGACAACTGTTTCCTGAAGCGACTACTATGGATGAGTCCCCCTCCTTCGAGCCGGGGTCTCAATTTGTCTTTATTCTGGACTGTTGGCGGTTCCAGACTTCACTCTCATTGATCGAGTTCGCTTACAAGTCGAGCCCAAGATGCCGGTCGTTGCGGTTTTATCGTCGACAATAGTCTTGTCGATAGATTTCCGCTGTGCTAATCTCCGCGGGTGGGCCGGAGCATTCGTCTTGCCAGCCATAGTCCAGTCATAGTAAAGCTCAAGCCAAAGGAGAGGCGTCATGCGCTGTTTCATCAAGCTGTTGGTCGTGGTGGTGCTGCTGTCGGCTTCTCTCGTCGCGGCCGAGGAGACCATCG